>JAFVZN010000051.1 GCA_017508135.1 Lentisphaeria bacterium
CATGACCATCCAGACCGCCGTCCTGATCGAAACGCTGGTCGAACTCGGTGCCGATGTCCGCTGGGCAAGCTGTAATATTTTTTCCACTCAGGATCACGCCGCCGCCGCGATCGCCGCCGCCGGTGTGCCGGTTTTTGCCTGGAAGGGCGAAACTCTGGAAGAGTATTGGCAGTGTACCCTTGATGCCCTCACCTGGCCAGATGGTTCCGGTCCCGACCAGATCGTCGATGACGGCGGCGATGCCACTTTGCTTATCCATCGCGGCGTGGCGGCGGAAAAAGATCCCTCCATTCTCGACGATGCCGCCAACAATGAAATGGCGATCATCAACGCATTGCTGAAACGCGAACTTGCCATCCATCCCGGCCGCTGGACCAAACTGGCGCAAACCATTCGCGGCGTTTCCGAAGAAACCACTACCGGAGTTCACCGTCTGGAACAGATGATGGCGCGCGGCGAATTGCTCTTCCCCGCTCTGAACGTCAACGATTCTGTCACCAAAAGCAAATTTGACAATATTTACGGCTGCCGTCACAGCCTTACCGACGGTATCAAGCGCGCACTGGACGTAATGATCTCCGGCAAGACCGCTGTCGTCTGCGGTTACGGTGATGTGGGTAAAGGTTGTGCCGAAGCGTTGCGTAACGAGCGCGCCCGCGTTCTTGTGACTGAAGTCGACCCGATCTGTGCGCTCCAGGCGTGTATGGCAGGTTTTCAGGTCTGCACGGTCGAAGATGCCCTCCCGTATGCCGACCTTTACGTCACCTGCACCGGCAACTGCCGCGTGATAACCCTTGAACACATGAAGAAGATGAAAGATCAGGCGATCGTCTGCAACCTCGGTCACTTTGACAACGAGATCGAAGTCGCGGAACTTGAAGCCTGCACCGAAGCGGTGAAAACCGAGTTCAAAGACAGCTCATGTCCGGTCAGTTATTACACCTTCGCTGATGGTCACCGGATATATCTGCTCGCCGAAGGACGGCTGGTCAACCTCGGCTGTGCCACCGGACACCCCTCTTTCGTCATGTCCAACAGCTTCACCAATCAGGTCCTTGCGCAGCTCGATATCGCCAACAACCCGGATCGTGCAGTCGGCGTTTATCTTCTTGACAAGAAGCTGGATGAGGAGGTCGCCCGGCTTCACCTGAGCAAAATGGGCGCGAAACTTTCCACGCTTTCCGCTGAACAGGCCGCCTATATCGGCGTGCCGGTCGAGGGACCGTTCAAAAACGAACATTACCGTTATTGAGATCCCGTCCCGGCTGAAACAGCAGTTCTCTGCGGCAGAAGCATCCGTTTTTGCCGCAGATTTTTTTCTTTTACTGCGGGGAAAAACTTGATTTGACACTGTTCCGGCAGTATATTATACAATAAAAGTGTATGTGTATCAACATATCCGCCGCATCCGGCGGATGCAACTTTACATAAGGAAATCATATTATGCAGCAGATCGATTGGGGAAAGTTGGGTTTTGAATTCACTCCGACCCGCAGTAACATCCGTTTTCACTACGCCGACGGCAAATGGAGCGAAGGTGTTCTCACCGGAGATTACAACATCAATATCTCTGTCGCCGCCAACGTGCTTCACTACGGTCAGGCGATCTTTGAAGGCATGAAAGCCTTCCGCGGCAAAGATGGTAAGGTTCGCGTTTTCCGTCCCGATGCCAACGGCCGCCGCCTCAACAGTTCCGCCCGCCAGCTCGTTATGCCGGAGTTCCCGGTCGACAAGTTCGTTGAAGCGGTCCGTACCGTCGTCCGTGACAACATCGACTATGTTCCCCCCTACGGCACCGGCGGATCACTTTACATCCGTCCGGTGATGTTCGGCACCTCTCCCCAGATCGGTGTCAACGCCAGTATGGAGTATGAACTTGTCATCATGGTCATGCCGGTCGGTGCCTATTACAAAGGCGGTATCAAGCCGGTCGATGCGATGATCTCAGTCGATTACGACCGTGCCGCCCCCCACGGTACCGGACACATCAAAGCTGCCGGTAACTATGCGGCAAGTCTGCTTTCCAGCAAAAAGGCCAAAGAACAGCACTTCCCCATCGTATTGTTCCTTGACCCCAAGACCCACAAGTATATCGATGAATTCGGCACCAGCAACTTCCTCGCCATCACCAAAGACGGCAAGTATGTCACCAGCAAGTCCGATTCCATCCTGCCTTCTGTGACCAACGATTCTCTGCTGACCGTTGCCGCCGACCTCGGTATGACCGTGGAACGCCGCCCGGTTCCGGTCGAGGAACTCGCTGACTTTGCCGAAGTCGCCGCCTGCGGTACTGCGGTCGTTATCACTCCGGTCGGCAAGATCGTCTGGGGCGAGAAAGTCTTCGATTACGGCTGGACCGAAATCGGCCCCACCCTCAAGAAACTTTACGACGAAATGACCGGTATCCAGTACGGTGAACGTCCCGACAAGCACAACTGGCTGGTGGAGTGCTGACACAAATGCAGATCTTTTATGACCGGCGCGAACTTCAGCAGTTCGCGCTGGATGCAAAACGTTCCGGTAAAACTATCGCTCTCGTGCCGACGATGGGGTTTCTCCATGACGGCCATACGTCGCTGATCGACATCGCCCGCCGGAAAGCGGATATCGTTATCGTTTCCATCTTCGTCAATCCGAAGCAATTTGCTCCCACTGAGGACTTTGACCGTTATCCGCGCGACTTCGACGGCGATGTCGCCAAATGTGCCGCTCACGGTGCAGATGTCATTTTCGCCCCCGAAATCGATGCGATGTATGACGGCAACGCTTCCACCTGGGTCGAAGAAACCGTCCTTGCCAAACCGCTGTGCGGCGCGTCGCGGCCGACATTTTATCGCGGCGTGACCACGGTGGTGGCAAAGCTGTTCCTTCTGGCGCAGCCGGATTACGCGGTCTTCGGACTGAAAGATGCCCAGCAGTGTTTTGTCATTCAGCGCATGGTGCGCGATCTGGATTTTCCGGTGGAGATCATTCCGGCTCCGCTGGTGCGCGATGCCGACGGTCTGGCTCTGAGTTCCCGTAATCGCTATCTCTCCGCAGATGAACGTTCCCGCGCCCTTGCCATCCACCGCTCTCTGCTGGCGGCGAAAGCACGCATTCTGAAAGAAAAATGCTTCGCCCCCGCTTTGGATGAAGCCGTGGCAACTGTCACCGCCGCCGGCGGCAAAGTCGACTATATCGAAATCCTCGACTGCGACACCATGCTGGCTCCCGACAGTTCCACCCGTCAGGTGATACTCGCCGCCGCCGCGTTTTTCGGCACGACCAGACTTATTGATAACGAAATATTTGCACTGTAATTTTTTACCGTGCGCCACCATACAGGAAGCTTTTTATGAAAAAAATCATTTACGGTACACCGGATTTCGAGCAGCAGCTTCAACTGCTCTATGACCGGCCGGCATTCCCGCCCGCCGCAGAAGAGTCTGCCCGGCAGATCATCGCGGAAGTCAGACGCCGCGGCGATGCCGCATTAATTGAGTTCGCTGAAAAATTCGATCATGCCACGCTCTCTGCCGATGAGTTCTTCATGCCGCTGGATGATGCGAAAAAAATCGCTTCCACTTTGCCCGCCGAAGATAAGAAAGCTATCCGGCAGGCGTTGAAACAGGTCATGGAGTTCGCCCGTTTGACCAAACCGCGCAACTGGATGAAAACTGTCCGCAAAGGCGTTAAAGCCGGTGAGAAATTCACCCCCATGGATCGTGTCGGCGTCTATATCCCCGGCGGTACTGCTCCTCTGGTTTCCACCGTCATCCATACTGCCGGTATCGCCCGCGCCGCCGGTGTTAAAGAGATCGTTGCCATCACCCCCCCGGGAAATATGCATCCCGCTGTGCTTTATGCCATGCTGCAAGCCGGTGTCACTGAGATCTGCCGTCTCGGCGGTGTTTACGGTGTCGCCGCCGCCGCTCTCGGTACTGCCAGCATCCGTAAAGTTGAAAAAATTTGCGGTCCGGGCAACGCCTATGTCACCGCCGCCAAAAAATTGCTCTACGGCGAAGTCGGCATCGACCTCGTCGCCGGTCCTTCCGAGATCCTCGTCATCGCCGACAATACTGCCCGCGCGGATTTTATCGCCGCCGATTTGCTCAGTCAGGCTGAACACGGCAGCGGTTTGGAACACGCCGTGATGGTGACGACCGATAAATCCCTTATCGACAAGGTCGAAGCAGAACTCTACTGTCAGCGCGATCTGCTGAAACGTCAGGCGACTATCGACAAAGTTCTTGCCAACGGTGTATTCCTTATCTATGCCGCCGACCGCGATATGGCGGCAAAGATCGCCAGCGACTACGCTCCGGAACATTTGGAGATCCATACCGCCGATCCTGATGCTCTGGCTAAAAATCTCACCGCCGCCGGTGCCATATTCCTCGGTCAGTGGACTCCCGAACCCATCGGCGATTTCTGCGCCGGTCCTTCTCACGTTCTTCCCACCGCCGGAAGTGCCAAACGTTTCAACGGCTTGGAAACGGTCAGTTTCTTCCGCCGCACCAGTTTGATCAAGTACAGCGAAGATGCCGTCAAACGCGAAGCCGGGATCGCCCATCGTTTCGGCATGATGGAACAACTCGACGGTCATGCTCGCTCCGCAACCATCCGCCGGAAGTGACGGCGCGCCCTCGTGCGCGTCAACTGCGTCAGCGGCAGGATTCGTGAACGGAAGTTCACGTCACCTGCCGCTTTCTTGTTGCCATCGCACGATCATCGCGCCGACTGCGGCAGGCGGAACTGGAGGGGGTGTCGCCTGTCGGCGACCAATGTAGTTTGTGGGGTGCGCCGCTTGCGCGGCTTATGAACGCCTTGCGGCGTTGGTTCGGTGCGGACAGGCTTGTCTGGAGGGTGTGTCGCCTGTCGGCGACCAATGTAGTTTGTGTGGTGCGCCGCTTGCGCGGCTTATGAACGCCTCGCGGCGTTGTTCCGGGGTGTGCAGTGCGTTGCAGTCAAACTAATTCCAACGTGATCTTCTGTCGGGGAAGTTCACCTTTTTTGATGGCGGCGGCGGCAAGTTGCAGCATATATTCCCCCATGATGTGATACCCCCTCTGATTGAGCATGTGGATGCCGGGGTAAAGCTCCAACCCGATGCGGTAGTCGCACAGCAGCAGTTCAAAATCTCTCCCCGGAGCCTTCCCCGCATTGGCGGCTTCCAGCAGAAATGGATCTGTCAACCGGTTGCTCAGTATGGTTATCCCCCTTTTGGGCGAATTGGGCAGAAATAATGTCCGTACCGCTTTCCGGACAATTTCCGCATCGTTCCCGATGAAAACACGGTTCTCCCCGGTGAATATCTCCAACGCTCCGGCTGCCCGGTAGAAACTCATCAGCCTTTCCGCGTGGAACGGTTCATCCCACTGGCAGATGTCGTTGCTGATAACGGCACAATCGCCTCCGCATTTCTCTTTCAGCTTCTGCAGCCCCGCCTTCAATCCGCTTTCGTAATCAATCGTGATGCCGGGCAGGTCGCCGAATCTCCGGTTTATCAGCAGTTGGCGGCATCCCTTGTTGTGGAGCCGGTCGATCGTTGCCAGCATACTGTATCCCGGATAAAACCAGATGAACAATGTGTCAGGTGTACAATATATCTCCTCTTTGAACACCAGCTCCTCCCCGGTACAGCTTTTAGTTTCAAAGTCGTTTTCAAAACAGCGTAATGACGGCGGCGTCATCCGGGATGGATATATGAACAATATCCTTTTGATCTCCCCTTTGTTCCGGTTTTGTTCCGGTGTCACGATGGTTCCGGAACCCCTTTGGGCTTGCAAAACTCCTGCCCTCAGAAGATTTTTCACCGCCTTTTCCACGGTGTCTCTCGATAAGTCGTACTTCTGCATCAGCATATTTCTTGACGGAATTTTTTCTCCGGGAGAGTAAGTCCCGTTTTTTATGCCGTTGAGCAGAATATTTTCCAATGCTTCTCTTTTGGTCATATCAAATAACCGTATAAGTTATTTCAGATCGATTTCCCGTTTTTACTTGTAATATATCACCTTTATATCGGATAATCAAATAACTTTGATGAAAATTTTGTTTGCATCCGACTGTAATGCAATATATATTATCTGCATTGACAAAATCCAGGGAGAATGTGTTATGCTTAATGAGAAAAAATATATCGACTTGATGGTTCCTTTTTACAACTTCGTCCGGCAGGAAGTCCGGCGCGTTGACGAAAATCTGTCCTATTACGGAACCGGTGAAGCCGGTCACTGGGCCATTCAAAGCAACTTCAATGTCGCAGGTGCTTTGGCGGTACTTGCCAATACCGCTGAAGATATCCCCCCCGACAAAAACGAACTGCGCGACCTCGCTCTGCGTTTGTTCCGTTACAACCTCTCCGCCCACCAGACCGGGAACGGTCACGCCTCCTGCGGCAACAAGTGGGGCTGTTCCTGGATATCCATCCTCGGTTTGGAACGGATGGTCGCCGGACAGCTGGCTCTGGAACCTTATTTCACCGATGCCGACCGGGATGCTTTCCGCAAACTCCGTCTGGCGGAAGCGGATTTTCTTCTGACTTACGATATCGTTGCCGGTATGTGTGCCGATGACAAAGTGAACAAACCCGAATCAAATTACTGGAACGGCAGTTTCCTCTACCGCGTTTATATCGACTATCCCGATGCCCCCAACCGTCAGGCTTATCTCGAAAAAAGCTGCGCCTTTCTGCTCAACGCCATCTCCCATCCGCTTGATGCCGCCGGTACAGACTTCTATCTGGGCAAAGAACTGCGCCACTGGCACATCGGTTTCAACTTCACTCCCAATTATTCTCTCGACCATCACGGTTACATGAATGTCGGTTACAGCATAATAACTTTGTCTCACGCGGCTTATTTGTACTTCTATTGCAAGGCCCGCAACCATGAATTTCCGGATTTTGCCCGCCTTCATCTCTCCGATCTCTGGAAAGTCGTCAAGAACTTCATCTTCCCTGACGGCCGTCTGCTCCGTCTCGGCGGCGATTCCCGCGCCCGCTATTGCTACTGCCAGATGTATCTGCTCCCGATTTTGATGATGATGAAAGACCTGGGCGATCCTGATGCTCTCCAGTTTGAAAGCGGTATGCTTTCAACCATTGCCCGCGAACAGCTCGACAATCCGGACGGCTCTTTCTTCGGTACCCGCCTCGCTGATATGAAGATCATCTGCCGCTATTATTACACCCGCCTGGAATCCGACCCCTTTGCCGCTCTTTCCTTCTGCGCCGACTTCCGCCGCCGTTTCGGCGGAAACATTGCGCCCCAGACCGTTTCCGCTCCCCCGGTGGAGTGGGAGGATGCTTTCCATGCCGCCAACCTCGTCCGTTCGGAACAGATCGTCCGTTCCATGGTTCGCCGCGGCGCGGAAGGTCCGGTGGCTCTGGCTTTGCCTCTTGCCGACAGTTCTCTTGCCGAATGGTGCGGTAACGGTCACGCTCAGATTTTGGGCAGAGCTTCTCTCTACCATGAAATCAGCAAATTCAACCGCAGTTTCAAAGGCGGCTTTATCAGTTCCGGCGATGCTGAGATCACGGAACGCTACCCTGTCGGTGAAGGTGAAGGGCTCTATGTCATTGCCAACAGTTCCGCCGCCTGTGCCGCTCTGCCTGACGGCAAAAGTATGATAATTCTGGAAAAAGCTCATGTGGTCAAAGAGCATATGCTCTTCTCATTGCGCTCCATCGCCTGGAAGATCCCCAACGATGTCCACAACGGTAAAACCCGTTCTTTCTTCTGGAACAACGGTTCTCAAACTCTGAGATCCCGTTCCGGTGACGGCGTTATCGACACCGCTTCTTCTCACGTCAATGTCGATAACAAAGTTTCTCTGGTGCTGGGTTATGGTGCTGATTCCCTTAAAATATATGCTCCCGCTCAGGATATGGGCGTTATCAAGACCTGCCGTTTCATGACCTCTCTTTATGTCAATGAAATTTGCGGCAGCGTGGAGGAGGACCCTGCCCGCCGCCGGATGCCGGGAGATATTCTTGCTGACACCGGTTACGCGGTCATCGCCGGAGTTTCTGCTTCGGAAGGAGCCGGTTACAAGCTCCGCCGTCTGGATGCTCCGGGAGAACTCCGGGCGGTGGAATTTTCCACTCCGGAAGGAAAGGTCTGGCGTTTTGTTGCCAACTTCGGAACTCTTCCGGAAAACTTTGACGGCAGGGACATTCTTCCCGGACAGTGCGATTTGTACTGAATTTGAAAGAAAAAGAGTTATTCCGCCTTGAAAAAATCACTTTCAGCAAGTAAGTTATAACGATGCTTTGATAAACTTGTATGAAAGGATTTTTTTTATGGTCGAAAAAAAGATGTTTTTCTGTCGTCCGCTGCCGGTTCTGATGCTTGCGGCGGTGTTCTCTTTCCCGTCGGCTTTCGCCGCTCTGCCTCTGGCTTCAAACGGGAAACCCGCCGCTGAGATCGTGCTTGCTGCCGATGCCGATGAGGTGTTGAAGTTTGCCGCTCAGGAGCTTCAATACTGGATCCAGCGCATCTCCGGGGCGAAACTGCCTGTGGTCAATGCCGTATCTTCCGGTAAAAAGCAGATCGTTCTGGATCCCGCTTCCGCGAATTTCCCTGATGATGCCGCCAAATTCAAGGGCAATGACGGTTACTCCGTGCGGCAGAAAGGGAATAAAGTCTACCTTAACGCCGGTTGCTCCAAAGGTGTTCTCAACGGTGTCTTCCGGATGCTTTACAAGAACAGTGATATCATCTGGGCGCGTCCGGACGAAGAGTTCGGTACGGTTTACACCCCCGATAAAAATCTGACCCTGACCAACACCGATTATATCGACATTCCCAAATTTCTGCTGCGCGGCTGGCAGATGCCTCCGCTCTACAAAGGTAAACATCTCCTGAAAAGTTACCTCTGGCAGACCCGTAACGGTACCAACTGGAACTCTCTCGAAGTCGGTCCGCTTAAGCGCAAACTCGGTACGATCCTGGAATTCGGCGGCGGTCACAATATCGTCGGCAGATTCATCTCCGAGAAAAAATATTTCAAGACCCACCCCGAATTCTACCCCCTGAAAGACGGCAAACGGATGCAGCCGAGCAAATTCAAAGGTTCCGTTCAGCTCTGCTTTACCAATCAGGATATGGTCAATGCCTTTATCCGGGAGGTCGATGCTCTGGTCAAAAAGCATCCCCAATATGCCACTTACCGCATTATGAATGAGGACAACCGCAACCTCTGCGAATGTGACAAATGCATGCTCCCCATCAAGTTGGAAAACGGCACGGTGGTCGATGTCAAAGATCCGGCGTTCCGTTCCACCCAGTTCTTCATGTTCCTCAATCAGGTCGGCAAACACATGAAAGCCAATTATCCGGGTAAACGGATACTGACTTTCGCTTACCTCTTTACTGTTATCCCCCCGAAGTGTCCGGTGGAGGATAATATCGACATCTCCTTTGCCCCCATCAGCAAAAATGCCAGGTTCGATCTTGCTCATCCCCAGTCGGAAAAGACCAGAAATCAGTTCCTTGAATGGAACAAAATCACCAGAAATATCACCTTGCGCGAATACTACGGTCTGGCAGGTGACTTCCCCCGTTCGATCGACAAGACCGCTTTCGGCGACTGGCAGTATATGTACCAGCGCGGTGTCCGCCGCACTTACAGTGAAATGCGTGCCGATACCAAATATGCCGCTTTCCTCAGCAATCCGTGGGATGTCAATGCCATGCACTACTGGGTGCTGACTCAGGGAAGCTGGGATCCGATGCAGGATTACAAAAAGTTGCGGATGGAATTTTTGACCCGCGTTTACGGTAAAGAAGCGGCTCCGGATATTGCCGAATACTATAATATCATCGGTGAACAGTGGAGCAAAACTCCCGGCCGTGCCATCTGGAACGAAGTCGCTCATACCGCCTGGCAGGAGTGCGTTATCAGCAAGCCCAAAGTTGCCGCCGCCTGCCGTGCCGTTCTCAAACGTGCCGAAGGCAAGGTCAAACCCAACGGCAAAAAGTTCTTTGCGGTTCTCAAAGATAACTTTGAAAAGCACATGGGTTTTGAATCCAGCAAGGTGATCGTCGGCAGACGCACCTCCGGAGATCCGGGGTTTGATCCGGATTTCAGCACAGCGGCATGGGTTTCCGCTCCCGTACTCGATCAATTTTTCCATAACACCGGAACCGGTCTTCATCCCAACAAAACCGAAGCCCGGATGCTCTATGATGACACCAATATTTACATCGGCGTGAAATGTGAGTATCCCGATGTCAAGAAGATGAAGTACCGCCGTCATATCCCCGGAGAAAAGGTGCTGCCGCACGGCGAAGGTTTTGAGATCATCCTTACCACCGGCGGAAAAAAGGGTCTTATGCACATTGCCACCGACCCCTCCGGCAACCGTTATTCCGGCGGCCGCAAGGTCAACTGGAAGAATCAGGTCAAGATCACGGATTACGGCTGGTGCGCGCTTTTCACGATCCCGTGGAAAGATTTGAAAACTACCCCTGATAAGGCTGTGAAGATGAAAGGACAGTTTATCCGTCAGTTCAACCGGCACAAAGTCGAAGGTAAGATCGCCTGGACTGCGGCGGTCCTCTTTACCGGTCGCCGGTGCCAGTCCAAATATTACCACAAGGTCGAATTTGAATCAGCCGGAACCAGGTCGAAGAGAAAAGTTTCCGAGGGGAAAAAATGAAGAAAATCAGTGTCGTATTGGTGCTGACAGCAGCAGTTGCTGTTTGCGCTCAGGAGAAGTATATTCCGGTTGAGTATACTTCTCCCGGAAACTGGTTTTTGAGTTCAATCCAAAAGACAAGGGCGACCCGCGAGCAGGGATACCGCGCCAAATGGAACAAACTTAAAAGAGGTTCCCGCCGGGCGGAGTTCGCTGAAACGTTTCATCTGATGCTGGAAAACAACGGTTTGCCCAGTTACCGCATCGAAGATGAAGCTATCGAGCGCGCGCTCGGCTGGGAAAAGGGTGATTTCACCTTCCACAACAACTTTTTCTATACCCGCGCCGGATGCACTTCCTGGATAATTGCTCCGGATGTTTCCGCCACCGGAGCGTGTATCGTACAGAAAAACCGGGATTACTCCGGACAGAATCTTCTGAGTGCCCGGCTGTTCCGGGCTTACCCCGGAAAGTACAAGGTCATCACCGTTAATGACCTCTGGAGTTCCGGTGCCGGTGCGGTGATGAACGAACGCGGTTTGATGATCGTGCAGAACGATGGAAATTCCGTGACGGGAAGTGCGTATTATACCCGGGAAAACAATATCGGGTCGATTTTTACGTTGCGCTATGTCGCTGAACATTGTGCCAATCTGGACGAAGCGGTGGCGATGATGAAGAAACTGCACCGGATGGGATTGGTGCGTTCACTCTCCCTTTACCTTTTAGCTGACCTTGACCGCGGCATGATTTTTGAAGCAACTCCGCGCTACTTTGCCTGCGGTGAAGTGAATTTCTCTTTTGAAGTGCGCGCGAACAACTATCTGCTTCCCGGTATGCGGAATATCATCAAGCAGAAGCGCGATGCTTTTCTCAACGGAGCCAACCGCCGCTATGCCGCATCGGAGTTTCTCCGCAATGTGATTGCCGAAAAAGGCAAAGTTGCTCCCCTTGACCTGATGCGTCTTGCCCGTTTCCGCGAACCGGAGATCGAGGAGAAGTTAAAATTCCGTTCGGTTTGTGTCAACGCTTCGCTTTCCAGTATCATGTTCGTTCCTGACCGGCAGTTCCCGGATTACCTGAGTGTCACCTTTGTCGCGCTCGGTCCGCAGCGGCACACGGTCTTTCTGCCGATACCGATGGGATTGACTGCCATTCCGGAATCGCTTGCCAATGGCGATTGGGGAATGCGGGCATTGGATCTGAAGACGAAACTGCCGTTGGATCACGATCATATTCCGGAATTTGAAAAGGTGGAAACGCGGTTCATCGACGAATATTTTGCGGTGAGAGAGCAGGCGCGCAAGCTGATCCTGAACGGAAAACGTCAGGAGGCGGCGGCTCTTTTGGACAATGTTTTCAGAAAGCAGTACAAAGAAGCGCAAAAGTTTATGGATATGATTTCGCAGAAAAGCGGAAAATGTGAAGAAAACAAGGTGAAAAAGTAATAATTAAGGGAGATGAATTATGAAACAATTTCTGTTCCTGTTGTTCGCTCTTCCGTGGCTCCTGTGGGCGGCGGACAAACCGGCAGCTCTCGGCGGATACCGTTATGATGTCAGGGTGCTGCGGGCAGATGTCATTGCCAAGAAAGGCATTGCCAATGTTGACTTTTCCGGAAAAATGCTGGCTCCGGCAGATTTTTCCAAATACAGCATCGTTTATTACGGCGAACTGTTGAAATCTCCTGCCGTTCCGGTGTGGAGCAATGAAAATATCCGGCATCTCAGGAACTATCTCAATCAGGGGGGAGTTATCATCTTCAGCGGCGAGAGCGGTAAAGTATTTTTCGGGAAAAGTGCCGCTCTGGTCAAAGAGATCCTGGGTATTACCAAATTTACCAAGCTGAAAAATGTTTCACACATCCGCTATGAAGATCAGGATCTGCTCTGGCACGAGGGGAGCTACTGTGCCGCTGCCGGTGTCACCGATGCTCAGGTGCTTGGCAATTTTGTACTCAAAGACGGGCGCACTTTCCCGGCTCTTACGGTAAAACGTTTTGCCAACGGCGGTGCGGTTTATTGGATAGCCCCCAGTCTCAACCGGTTGAAGGTTAATTTCTCCCGGCAGAAAAAGTCCCTCGGTGAAGCCGATGAAGACGGCCGTTTCATTGCCACTCCGGAAGGGATCGCGGTCGATCAGCTCACCGGACTTTACATAAAATTATTCTCTTCGGTCAATGTTGCCACTGCTCATAAAAAATCTTCCTGGGGCGATAAACCCATCGGCACTCCCGGAACGCTGGTTCTGCCGAAGACCTTCAAGAACCGCCCGCAGTTGAAACACGGCAAACCGGTTTACAAGGATGGCATCACTTTGTGCCGGGGTGGTGAAATGGCGGTGATTTATGCTCCTGCCGGAAGTAAAGTTCTCAAACGTCTTGCTTCTGAAATAAAATATCACCTCGACATCATCACCGGTAAAAAGTTTACGGTCACATCCAAATATCCGGGGCAGGAAACTTCTGCCGTTATTCTCGGTGGAGCCGCCGAAGCCGGGAAGTTCGGTATCGATTTTAACAAATTGCGCCGGGATACCGCTGTTCTGAAAACGCAGGGAAAGCATCTGCTGATTTGCGGGCGCAACGGCGGCGCATCTTATGCGACTACGGTTTTTCTTGAATCTCTGGGCTGCCGCTATTTGTGGCCGGGCAAGGACGGCAAGGTCATTCCCCGTTCAAAAGAGTTGATCGCCAAAGATATCCCTCTGAACTTCGTTCCGGCACTGCAGATACGCAATATCCGGGAGATGAGTTTCTTCAATCCCCGGTGGGCGGATTCCATCAGAAAATTCAATTTCACCTCCGATGAAATGGATGTTCTCTACCGGCGTCACGCCAAAGATCATCCCGGCAACCGGGGATTCCTCCAGTGGCACGGTGTGAATGATGCCAGTTCCTCATACGGATGGGAACGCAATCCGAAACACCGCTTTGAGTGGGGACACGCATTCAATGATTACTACAAATTATACGGGAAGAAGCACCCGGAATTTTTCGGACTTCAGCCGGACGGCAACCGCAGTAAACAGGCTCACCGCCCCACCTTCTGCCTCAGCAATGACAAATTTGCCGATCTGGTCGCCGCCAATACTGTCGCCAAATTCAAGGTACAGCCTGACAAACAGGCGTTGAGCATCTGTCTCAATGACGGCGGACACTCATCCCCCTGTCTGTGCGCAGAGTGCCGCAAACTTGACCCGGTCAATGCCCCGCGTCATGGAATGCTGCTCTTCTATCCGACCCGGCGGACACTGGATTATGTTTCGCTGACTGACCGGGTATTGGATTTCAGCAACCGGGTGGCGGAAAAGGTGACGAAAGTATTGCCGGACAAGCAGTTGACTTTCTATGCGTATGCGAACTATGTTCATCCTCCGGTCAAGGTCAAGCCGCATAAATCGCTGATAATCCTCTGTGTCGCCGGAAATTACGATAATGTCAAAACCCACCGCAGCCAGTTCGCAAGTTTTGCCGCATGGAGTACGTTGAATAATCCTCTGTTGTGGCGTCCCAATGTGTTGTATACCGGGCGCAAATTCGTCGCTCCGGTGAATTACGGCAGAAAATTGTTCAACGATCTGGAGATGCTCAAGGTCAACCGGGTCATCGGAACCGACTTTGACGGTTTGAATTACGCCTGGGCGTGCAATGCGTGGGTGGTGTATGCTGTAAGTAAAGCGCACTGGAATTTTGAACAGCTGGATTACGATACGGTCATTGATGATTTCTGCCGCAGCGGTTTCGGCAAAGCGGCGGATGCGGTTGCCGGTTATTTGAAACTTCTGGAGCAGCTGAGCGATAGTTCCGCCGAAAAAGGCGGCGATTATATCGAAATGTTTGATGCTGAAAATCTCGGCAAACTGGAAAAATACTTGAAAAAAGCGGAAACTCTTGCTGCCGGTGATGATGCCGTACTTCGCCGGATCGCCTTTTTGCAGGTCGCTATGAAGCATTTGAAAGCACAGCGCGCACTCTGGGATGCCAAAAAGGCAAATCATCCGGATTATGCGAAAATGCGTCAGGCGTTTTTCAAGACGATCCACGATGATTGTGTTAAAAACCCGCTGACGGTAAATCCGCTGATGACAGGGTTCTACAATTTTGCAAAGTAATTGTTTTTTGTGATTGTTTCAGGAAGACTTGAATTTTATGGAGGTATATGAAATTTTACAGTTTAAGATCACAACGTTGCGGCGTTCCGTTTCACCCTGCCCATGGGCAGGGTAAAGCACGCTTTACCCTTATCGAACTGCTTATAGTCATTGCCATCATTGCAATTCTGGCAGCGATGCTGCTTCCGGCATTGCAGAGTGCGCGGGAGAGAGGGCGGACTGCCAACTGTCTGGGCAATGTCCGGCAGGTGACGATGGAAACATTGAACTACATCAGCGACTATGACGGTATTACCACTCAGGAAACTGAGTGGGTCGGCAGTTTCTGGATTGAGCAGATGATGGCACGTTTCAAGTTGAACCGCGCCCAGTGGTATAACCGCAATCATGTTATGTATTGCCCGGGATCACCGCCGCGGATACGTTCATCGGGTTATTATCTGGCGGATGACCGCTCATACGGGATCAATGCGTGGCTGGGGTGCAATGCGTGGGGTACGCGCCGGGAGAACACGGACAAAGGCGGATTCAAGCGGGTGCGCCGTCCCAGCCGGGTGTTGTTTATTACGGAAGGACGGCAGACCAACTGGCGCACGCAGGATGTGAATGATTGCGCTTATGAAGCCGGCGGGGTCAAAGGCTTTTTCCGCTACGGTCACGGCGGAAATCCGCATAACAACAAGACTATTCCGCGAAATGTCAGCCGTTGCGATGGTTCCGGATTTACGCTCCGCCCGAAACAGGAGACGTTGAACTACTACTATATAGTCGGTCCCCAGGGTGAAAAGAATCTCAAAATGGCTCCGAATTGGTAAAACAATACATACACAAAATATATACAGGAAAAAGATGAAAAAGTTATTAATGTTGATGACGGGTTTGATGATTATGACAGCGGCAGAGGCAAAGATGGTGATCACCGAAAACGGTAAGGCAAAGGTGACTATCGTCGTTGCCGCAGATGCCCGTACAAAAATCAGCTTGCCGCCAAAGAGCTGAAACACTTTCTCGACCGGATCTCCGGAGCGGATTTTGTTATCAAAACCGACGATCAGAAAGTTACCGGACCCAAAATCCTGGTCGGTCGCAGCCGGTACACTGCAAAAATGAAGCTCAATATCCCTTCCGGACAGAGTTATGAGGAGATCAAAGAGGGCTTCATCATCAAAACTGTCGGAAAAGATCTGGTTCTCGCCGGTAACGATGACGGCTGGGAACTTGCCACCGGACGCGGCGGCAGACCCCGCAAAAAGAGTGCCCCCGCCCCCGGACGTCCGTGGGATCTCGATTTCGGAAAGGCGTATAAGGGTACTTTGTTTGCCGTGTATGCTTTTCTGGAGCAGCTTGGCTGCCGCTGGTATATGCCCGGTAAGATCGGCGAAGTCGTTCCGTCCAATGCCAATATCACCATCGGTGAACTGGATATCTTTGAACGTCCCGGATTCCTGATGCGCGGTTACTGGCTTACGCCGGACAAAAATGCCGCCAACGATCTGGATGCATTCTTTCATCGCAACCGTTTTCTGGAATTCAGTGCCGGATTCAGCAATGCCGAAGACAGTTCCATCCACCGTTTTATCACGAACAGTATGTTCAAAACGCATCCGGAATACTTCGGACTTCTCCCTGACGGCAAGGGCAGGGATATCAAGGTTATCTGCATGACCCACCCGGAAGTGGAAGAGATCCTGGTCAAAAAGATCCGGGAACTCTTCCGGAAGAATCCGGATATCACCTATGTCGGTTTTGCTCCCCATGACGGTATGTTCATCTGTTACTGCAAAAACTGCCTTGCCGCCAACGGCAATATCCGCAAAGAGGGTATCGCCGGACGGGGCAAACCTTCGGTGAGCGGCTCTTATTACCGGCTTATCAGCAACGTTGCCGCCCGGCTGAAACCGGAATTCCCCGACAAGATCGTTTCCGCCAGTATCTATTGCGGCAGAATTTACACGCCGCCGACCGAATTCAAGTTTGCGGATAATGTCGGCGGGCATCTCGCGCTTCTGGAATATTCTCTGGTCAAGCCGATCGACCACCCGGACAACTGGCAGTCGCAGCAGATCGCCGCGATGTTCAAAGCGTGGAAACGGCGGATGGATAAGTTTATCTACCGTCCCTATTATCCCAACTTCATGTTCAATCTTACCCTGCCGATCCCGCAGATGCACAATATCATACGGGATGTTAAATTCCTCGCCCACCCGGAACGCAAACCGCTGGGTATGCGCTGGGAGTGCCGTCAGGTCTGGAACTTGCACTTCCTTAACATATATATGCTGGGCAGAATGCTCTGGAATCCCGATGGCGACGGCGAAAAACTTCTGGATGAAGCTTACAGCAAACTTTACGGTCCTGCCGCCGTACCGGTGAAGAAGTTTTATACCGCGCTGGAAGATGCAGTGCGCAGCTTCACCGTCAACACGCACGAGGAAGAGCTTATTCCGGAATTTTACAACTACAAGTTGATCTCCAGTTTGATGCCGTTGATCGATGAAGCGGAGAAGCTGACCGCCAACACCACCGATGAAGGACTCAAACTCCGGATGAAAATGCTCCGTATTACTGCCGATCACATCCATACTTACAGCAGGATGCGCGGAGTTTGCGAGCTTAACTGCGATTATGCCGGAGCTGCCAAACTCGCGGAAAAGATGCAGAAACTTGAAGCGGAAATGATGAAACTGAACCCATCTCATTTCAAGGCTTCAGATTACCGGATGGATAAGCGGCCCATTTATGGCAAGTTCGGAGCCAACCGTTCTTCTTACGGCAAGATGATGCAGTACCGCAACACCGATGCGTTGCGCAATGGTACAGAAGGAACGCTGGCGGTGGATTTCCCGCGTATCTGGAAGTTCAAAACAGATGAACTTTCGCTGGGTATCATGGATGAGTGGTTCCGCAAAGATCTGGATATTTCCAAGTGGAGCGATATCCAGGTTCCCCGGGCGATCGAAATGCAGGGATATTTCTCCAGTAAAAAGCACATGGTCCCTTACATCGGGGAAATGTATTACGCCACCGATTTTGAGTTGGACGGCAAGTTCGATCCGGATAAACTTGCACTTTATGTCGGCGGTATCAACAATGAAGCATGGATCTGGATAAACGGTCAGATCGTGGCGCATCAGCCCTTCCACAGCTGGTGGGCGCGTTACGACTACACTTGGCTCAAAGATCTGCCTGCCGGAGTGTTGAAACCCGGCAAAAACCGGATCGTGATCCGGGTGCAGGCACTTGATAAATCCGGTTTCGGTGGAATTTTCCGCAATATGTTCATCTATCAAAAGCGGTAAACTCAAGCGGCGTATATTGTAAAACTGCTTCGGGGGCGGCTGCAAAATCTGATGTTTTGCAGCCGCCCCATTCCTTTCACAGCTGTCCCATAAAAAACAGACTGCGGCGGCGCATTGTGCGCAATCTCTTGGCAAATCGGCGGACTCTGGTTCGGTCGAGAACCGGAGTTCACTCCCTCTCCATCGCCTTGATTTACCTGCGACCTTGCATCACACTGCATCCACCGACTGAAAACAGGCAGTTTCGAGCACAACTGTTTCTGG
Organism: Lentisphaeria bacterium; assembly: GCA_017508135.1. Classification (GTDB taxonomy): domain Bacteria; phylum Verrucomicrobiota; class Lentisphaeria; order Victivallales; family Victivallaceae; genus UBA1784. Next base: position 18,298 of record JAFVZN010000051.1, read on the forward strand.
CAGGAAAATCTGACAAAATCACTTTTTCAAAAATTAAATTTCTCTCGCTTGAACACAGAGAAGATACCTGCTTTTTGAAAAATTATCACAGCTGTCCCATAAAAAACAGAGTGCGGCGCCGATCGCGACAAACCATTTTGAACGCAGTGTCACTGGTGGCGCGGCGCATGGCGCACGCGCGTTTTGCTTGCGCAAAACAAAATCTGACAAAATCA
>JAFVZN010000052.1 GCA_017508135.1 Lentisphaeria bacterium
TGGAAAAATACGGCGAATTTGATCTGGCATCGGATATTGCTTATCTGACCGTCGATCACATGGTGAAAACTTATGAAAACTTTTTCCCGCATACCATTTGGGAGTGTTATTCACCCACCGCATTTGAACCGGCAAGAAATAAAAAAGGCAAATATGTCCGCAAAGATTTCTGCGGATGGAGCGCGCTGGGGCCGATATCGCTTTTCATTGAAAACATCATCGGTTTACACCGGGCAGATGCCGTTGCCGGCAAAGTGGAATTTCATCCGCGCAAAAACAGTTCTCTCCGTTACGGGGTCAGAAACTTCAAATTCGGAAACATCTCCTGCGATATCATCGTTGAAAATGGTGTCCTGAACTGCCGTTCCAATGCGCCGTTTACTTTGGAAATAGATTCTGTAAGTTATCAAATCCCGTGCGGAGAAGTAGCGATTAAACTTTGAAGATGGAGAAATTCGCCCCATAGGTTTCGTTTCAGGATAACTTGTTCAAACTCCGTATCTCAGTCGGCGAACATCCGCTTTCGCGCTTGTAAGCACGGCAGAAACTGGCGGCGGAATCGTAACCGCACTGTTCGGAGATCTCTTTGATACTCATACCGGAGTTACGGAGCAGATAGGTTCCCTGGATCAGCCTCCGGCTGCGCAGATAAGCTCCGAGACTGCGCCCGGTCTGTTTGCGGAAAAAGAGCCGCAGATTGCTGGGGGAGAATTTCAGATATTCGGCAAGCTCCTGAATGGTGACTTTCCGGCTTAAGTTCCGCATACAATAGGAGGTAAGCCGGTGAAGTATCTCACTCTTGCGCGCCGTCTGGATGGGGAAAAGCTCCTGCGGCACAACGGGAACAGTTATCTCCGGAGTGTGGCGGTGCCGCAGCAGTTCCAGAAACTCACCGAACCGGTAGACAAGAGTATTCAGACGGTTGTTCTGCTCCGGATAATTTTCAGCAAAATCTTTCGCCATATTCAGCAGCATCTGCCGCATCCGGGAATCGGTCGGAACAGTGATGTTCCGGAGGACATGCAGATCTTTCGCCCGGCTGCCGCTCAACACAAAGCGCACCTGCAGCAGATGATTGGGAAAATCATCCAACACCAAAGTACGGTGGGCGCAGTTGGGAAAAATCAGTATCATCTCTCCGGGGTTCAGCGAAAAGCTGCACTGTTCAACTTCAACATCGACCTTCCCGTCAATAAGATACATCAAAATATATCTGTCGTGCAGAAACATCGGAGAACTCTCTTCCCGGGAGCGGTAATAAAACTGCACCTTCGACGGAACGGGCATGGCATACTCCGGGTAACCGGGGGAAGCGTGAACGTAATCCGGCAAATTTCTGACGGCATCAAACAACTTTTCTGTCAATTTGCTAACTTTAGTCATTTCTGCAAAATCTATAATCACTTCTGTTATTGGCAAAATCGCCTTTTCTGTGTATAATATACATCGTCCAATATGGTATTGTCAAATGCTTTCCAAATATAAACAGGAGGAATATCGAAGATGAACAGAATATTTCAAAGTTCCCGAGCGGGTGATATGCACCGGAAATCCCAGACATTCACTCTGATCGAACTTCCGGTGAAAAAATCACATCTCTGCTGTGATCGTGTTTATGGCAAAGAAGAATGTCTTTCACCTGCCCATGGGCAGGTGAAGCTGTACAGCTTCACCTTAATAGAGCTTCTTGTGGTGATTGCGATAATCGCAATATTGGCAGCAATTCTGCTGCCCGCTCTGCAGAGCGCGCGCGAACGCGGCAAATCCGGCAGCTGTCAGAACAATCTCAAGCAGATCGGCACCGCCATGGGGCAGTATTACGCTGATTTTGACGATTTCATCCCTCCGGTGGATTATGCCCATCTCCCGGGAACGAGTACTTCATCCAAGAACTACACCGCCTGGTCCCAGATGATGTACAACGCCGGATACTTCCCCACCATCAAGACCTTCAGCTGCCCGGCTGCCCGCGCCCGTTTCAAAGACCCCGACGGTAATATCGCAACCCGATTGGAGAAAAAGACCAAAGCCGGTTTCTGTTACGTTGAGTACGGTTTGAACTCCCACCTCAGCCCCGCCGCTACTGATTCAAAATCCGTAACATTCTGCAAGATGAGCCGCTTCAACAAAAAAGCATCCCAGGTACTCTCCCACACCGATTCCGTGTACAGCTGGGCAAAACAGGACAACGGTTACTACGCACTGGGCAACGGCGTATTCATCAACGATCCCCACATGAGACAGACCAACGGTGTGTGGCTGGACGGTCATGTGACCACGATCAGATTTACCGATGATATGCGCGGAACCTCCAACCGCAACTTCATTGAAAAGTGGCAGAAATTTTATTTCGGTAGAGATTTATGAGAAAAACAATTCTATTGTTGGCTCTGTGTGCGGCGTTTTGCTGTCAGGCAGAGAAGTTTCCGATCATCTTCTGTCAGGCGCAGCTGAAATATCCGATTTCCAGCGGCGAATCCAAGGTGATGTATTACAGCAACTGGGTGGATGCCCCGCTGCTGATAAGTTCCCGTTTTCCGCACAAGCAGAAGGCTCTCGGGAAAGAAGATTTCAAGTATATGTGTGAGATCGCCCGGGATTACGGCTTCTCCGCTTTCGGCTTCTGGCGGGCGATGATCCGCACCAAGCGGCGGTCGGATTTCCTCGTCTACGCCGAACAGGCCCCGGTGGCAAACTTCAAACTCATCCCGTTCATCTCCCGGGGGGCAAACACCTCTCCGGCAGGATTTTACGCTCCGGAAGATGCCCCGCGTCTGCTGAAAAGTCCGGCAGTAATGGAAATCTACGGCAAAAAACTCTTCTGGACCTACTCCGTCCGCAACAACAGCGAACTGGAAAAATATCAGCGCGAGATCGCCAGACACGGCGATAATTTCCTTATCATCCAGAGTGACGGTTTCCCCCGGGAAGTGTCGCGTTTCCCCTTGAACGCCGACGGTTCACTCCATCCCAAAGCCGCCGCCGCAGTGCAGAAAACTGTCCGCGCGGCACTGGACAAATTCGGCGGTTTCGTCTGGTCTGGAATGTCCACCAACAGTATTTCAGAAAAAGGTGAACGCGTTTTCCACACCGCCCGCGCCAAAGCGGTGCTGGCGGAAACTGCCAAAATCTTCGCCGAACCCAAGTACAAAGGCAAGATCTTCGGCGGTGCCGCCGTTGCCGAACACTCCAACGCCGGACGTCTGGGCGCAACTCTTACCAGCGACGGAACACGCACTTTGCGCAACTCCGTCACTGCGGCTCTCGATGCCGGTGCTCAGATCATCAACATCCCCGAATGGGATGAACAGAACGAAAACACCTCCATGCGCCCGACAGTCTACAACTCCTTCGCCTACATGCGTATACTGCGCTATATCACCATGTCGCGCCGGGGAGAAAAAAAGTTCCACCTTGCCAATGATGACCTCTCCATCCCCAATGTCATCATCTCCACGCGCAAGTCGATCGTTCTCGGAGAGATTTTGAAAGTGGAAGTGCTTTCCATTCCGGATACCGCCGATGAACGCGGTTCCCACAAGGTAAAAATCTTCCTCTGCTCTCCGGAGGGCAAAGAGGTCTATGCTTCAAAAGAGATCACCCTCGACCGGAGCAAAATGAGCGAGTTACGTCTGGAACTGCCGTCAGAGAAGTTTGCCGGCAATGCCGCATTACAGTTGAAAGCGGTCATCAACGGCAAAACTTACGATGGCTTCACCCCGATCCGCTTGCAATCCACCTGGAACAACGATTATAAGTACGCCAAACATCCGTTGCGGAATATGCTTATCAACGTTCCGGAAGTCAAATTCTCCGTCACTGCCAACGCCGGTGACACCGATTATGCCACCATCACCGCCAAAGTCGATTCTCCGGAAGTGATACGCTTTGCGGAAGTTGTCGAAAACGGTGACGTCATCTACACCCACGGCGGCAAAGACCGCCACGGCATCGTCCGGGAAGATGACGAATTTTATGCGTTCCGGGTGAACTTCAACGCGATCATCCCCTCCCGCGCCAAAGGCAGCATCACCATCACCGGAGCCGAACCGCTGTGGCACTCAAAGAAAAATGCTGTCAAAAACGGCAAATACAGTGTCAACACCAAAGCAATGCACTGGTTCACCAACGACTTTTTGAAAATAAGCAAAAAATGCGACCCGTCAAAGGTGACTTTCGACGTCAATATCAACGGCGGCAAAAAGAGCTTCACCCTCGCCGGACTGCTGAAAAACAAGACCGTCATCCTCCCCTTCCCGAAGGGGGTCACGGCATCGTTCACTCGCCAGTTGCGCCAGTTGCGCCACCCGGCGGACGGCGACTTCAAAAAGTTCAGTTTCAAAGTTCCGGTCATGCCGGACCTGCCGGTTTCGACCTATGTGCTTCAGCTTATCACCCCGGACGGGAAACTTTACCGCAGTAAGCCGGTCATCCTCAACCGCAAAGCCAGCGGGAAAAATGTCAAAGTCCACGTCTGGTCCGATACGTTGAAACGCCCGGTCACGCTGACTCTGCCGGAAAACTTTGTTCCGGTACTGGAATACGGCAAACTCCCGTTCACCGGCGTGGAGGAGGCAAACTCCTTCGGCCGCCGCTTCTGGGGGGCGCGCGGAGCGTTCTATAATCTGGCAAACTTGCGCCTCGGCGGCGGCGGCAGCTGTTCCAACGGCTGTTCCGCCGGACTTGGCAACGGCGCAAAGATGTGGAAAAACGTGCCGACACTGGTCCCGGAAAAAGATGGAAACACCTGGACATTCAAAGGCGGCGAACATATCGCCCTGCCGCCGGGTGTGGTTCCCCGCCGTGCGGCGTTCAGCATCAGTTTCAAGATCTTCCCGGCGGAAATTGGCAAAGAACAGTTCATCCTCGGCTGCAAACGCGAGTATATCGGCGTACTGAATGACCTCTTTATCGGTAAAGACGGTACTCTGTCCGGAAGTTATGTTGCCGGCGGCACCCGCCGTTTCCGCACCCGCAACCGCCTGAACGCCAATGCGTGGAACACGGTCACTGTCACCAACGATATGACTAACTACTATATCACTATCAACGGTAAAACGGAAAAAGTTGGTTTTGTACGCGGTCCCGGCCTCTACGATATGCCGACGACCGTCGGATGCTGGGAACCTGCCAAAGCGTTCAAAGGCAAAATTTCTGATCTGAAATTCAGCCACGCCTTCTGACAAAAAAGTGATTTTGTGGGGAGGGAAAAACCTCTTTTCACGGGAAAAGAGGTTTTTCCCTCCCCACACCCCACCCTTTTCGAGAAAAGCGGGGTATGTTTGCTCCCGTTGGTCGCAAACACCTTACCGGTGTTTTCCGCCGCCGAAGGGAGATTTTCTGGAGTATTATCGGCGGATGCAGTGTGAGGCAAGGTCGTGTTTTGCAAGCGAGAAGCGAGGGGAGTGTACGACTGTACTCGACCCGAGCGGCGAGCGACGCAAGGCGCGAGATTGCCCGCAA
>JAFVZN010000053.1 GCA_017508135.1 Lentisphaeria bacterium
CTCCGCGAAATCATCTACGAAATCGGCGGCGGTATCTCCGGCGGCCGTGAATTCAAAGCGGTTCAGACCGGTGGTCCTTCCGGCGGTTGTATCACTGCGGAAAACCTCGATACCCCCATCGACTATATGAACCTTTCCAAAATCGGTTCCATGATGGGTTCCGGCGGTATGATCGTGCTGTCCGACAAGGATTGTATGCCCGCCATGGCGAAGTTCTATCTCGACTTCACCAAAGATGAATCCTGCGGTAAATGCACCCCCTGCCGTATCGGTACCCGCCGTATGCTCGAAATGCTCGAGAAAATCTGCGACGGCAACGGCACCATGGAAATGCTTGATGATCTGGAAAATCTCGCCAAGACCATCACCGATACCGCCCTCTGCGGCCTCGGACAGACCGCTCCCAACCCGATCTTGAGCACTCTGCGCTACTTCAAGGATGAGTATATCGCCCACGTCCGCGATAAACGCTGTCCTTCCGGTACCTGCCGCAAGCTTTTCACCCTCAAGATCAACGACAGCTGCATCGGCTGTACCAAATGTAAACGCAACTGCCCGGTCAACGCCATTACCGGTGAACTCAAACAGCTGCACGTTATCGATCAGGCCAAGTGCATCAAGTGCGGTGCCTGTATCGAAGGATGCCCGAAAAAAGCTATCGTCATGGAGTAAGAGTCACGATGAAAACTGTAAATCTCACTATCAACGGCAAAGCCGTAACTGTCCCCGCAAACTACACCATTCTGGATGCGGCAAAGCAGCTTAATATCAACATTCCGACCCTGTGTTACTGCGCCCATCTGGGCAGTGACGAGATCAACAAACCCGCCAGCTGCCGCGTTTGTGTGGTCGAAGTTGAAAAACGTCGCAACCTTGCCCCCGCCTGCGCCACCCCGGTCATGGAAGGTATGGTCGTCCACACCAACAGCCAGCGCGCCCTCAAAGCGCGCCGCACTGTGGTCGAACTGATGCTCAGCGACCACCCGCAGGAATGCTTGACCTGCCCGAAAAACCAGTACTGCGAACTGCAGAAACTGGCGGTCGAATTCGGCATCCGCGAAATCGAATACAAAGGCGAAATCAACAAGTTCCCGGTCGACTGCTCCAGCAACGCTATCATGCGTGACCTTTCCAAATGCGTTATGTGCCGCCGCTGCGAAGCTGTCTGCTCCAAAGTTCAGACTGTCGGCACCCTGACCGGTTACGGCCGCGGCTTCAAAGCCAAAGTCGGTACCGCCAGCATGATCCCGCTCGCCGATACCAGCTGTACCTTCTGCGGTCAGTGCGTCAATGTCTGCCCGGTCGGTGCCATCACCGGTATCAGCTATGTGAAAAAAGTCTGGGCCGCCATCAACGATCCTTCCAAGACTGTCATCGTTCAGACTGCTCCGGCGGTCCGTGTTGCGGTCGGTCAGGAATTCGGTTTTGCTCCCGGCGTGCCTGTCACCGGTAAAATGGTCGCCGGTCTCCGCGCTCTGGGTTTTGACAAAGTTTTCGACACCAACTTCTCCGCTGACCTCACCATCATGGAAGAGGGCAACGAAATCGTCGAACGCATCAAATCCGGCAAGAACCTGCCGATTTTGACCAGCTGCTGCCCCGGCTGGATCAACTTCATCGAACACAATTATCCCGATCTGCTCCACATCCCCAGCTCCTGCAAATCTCCGCAGCAGATGTTCGGTGCGATCGCCAAGAGCTTCTACGCTGAAAAAATCGGCGTCAAACCGGAAGACCTGATCGTTGTTTCCGTCATGCCCTGCCAGGCGAAAAAATATGAAGCCGCCCGTCCGGAATTCGCTCCCAACGGCGTCCGCGATGTCGACTATGTCGTCACCACCCGCGAACTCTGCCGTATGTTCAAGGAAGCCGGTATCAACCTCGCCAATATGGATGATGAAGAATATGACAGCCCGCTCGGTGCTTCTGCCGGTGCTGCTGACATCTTCGGTGTCACCGGCGGTGTGCTCGAAGCTGCCTGCCGTTCCGTCTACTTCATGCTCAACGGCAAGGAACTCGAAGGCGAAGCCATCAACTTCCACGAAGTCCGCGGTCTCGCCGGCATCAAGGAAGCCCAGGTCGCTATCGCTCCGGGCAAAACCATCAACGTCGCCGTCTGCTCCGGTCTGGGTAACGCCCGCAAGGTTCTGGACATGGTCCGTCAGGATCCCAACCGCTTCCAGGCTATCGAAATCATGGCCTGCCCCGGCGGCTGTATCAACGGCGGCGGACAGCCCTTCCTCCACGGCGATGCCGGACTGCTTGAAAAGCGCATGAAAGGTCTGTACAGCGAAGATGAACGCAAAGTCATCCGCTGCTCCCACAACAACCCGGATATCCAGGCGCTCTACAAAGAGTATCTCGGTACCCCGGGCAGTGAAAAGGCTCATCACCTGCTTCACACCAAATATCACTCCAAATAAGTGATAGTCTGGTAAATATTAAATCCGGAGAAAACGCGAGTTTTCTCCGGATTTTTTTTGCCGGAACGCTGATTTGGCATGTTATGTCGGACGAGTCGGACAGGTCAGACAACTTTGACGCGCGGCAAAACAGACCGTGCGCCAGCCCTCCCGCCGTCAGGCGGAACAAACACTACCTTGCCTGTCGTGCCGGAGGCGCGACAAAAGGCGCCAATGCCAGCTCCCCCGGAATCAGGAGCGATATCGCACAGCCGGGCGTGTTTTGCAAGCGAGAGCCGACAGGATCCGTCTTCGCTAAAGCTTCGCCGTGACAAGGCGTACTTGCGTACGTGACTGGAGCGGCGACGACTGCAAGGCCAGCGGGAGCAAGCAAGATCGCTCCGTGAACTCATTTCCATCCCGACCAGTGGACGGCAAACTTATCGGTTCCGCCCAGTTCCGGATAGGGATTTGCCACATTGCCGACCTTTTTCGATGAAACGTGTCCGTCAGCATAAAGAATGTTTATCGACTTCTGATGACGGGAATGGGGAGAGGAAATCGAATCCGAAGTAAGATAACTTGCTCTGTACGAGAGATTCAAATAGCCGTGAATGCCGCCGGAACCGAATTGCACCCAGCCATCCAGCAGCGCATACATTTGAGAGGGAAATTTTACTTTGGAACTCTTGAGTACACTTTCACTTACTTTTACGCCGGTATCCACGTTGCAGACATATCTTCCGGCACCGATGTTGTTGTATGGATAACCGTAGCCGGTGTAGGTGATATTGCCGTATTCATCGACCGCAGTTTGCGTTTTTTTATTTGCCGTCGGATGAAATGAGGGACAGGCAAATACATTCAACGGCAAAATACCATATCCGTAAAGATAGCCGGTCCAGTAAACACTCTTCCCCGGCTTCATTTTGGATTCCGCAGTTTTGGTGTAGGGCATAAAGTATTCGGTATTATTGGTATACATTTGAAACGCCTGTCCGAATTGGCGCATATTGCTGGAGCAGCTTGCCGAACGTCCCCGCTCCCGGGCACTTTGCAGTGCCGGAAGCAGTATCGCCGCCAGTATGGCGATTATCGCAATCACAACCAGCAATTCTATCAAAGTGAAATGGGAGTGTGCGGGGGACAAGAAAAACTTTTTTTCACGGGAAAAAAAGTTTTCCCTTTCCCCCGCGCCCCCTTTCTTTTTCAAAAAAAGCGGGGTATTTTGCTGCTCCAGTTTGTCGCAGCGTTTGAAAATCAGTGTAAACGATTTTTTGCTGTTCATTTCAGTACACCTCAATTGAAAGATTTTTGACTTTGCCGGTGAAACTAACTTTTTTCTTTTCGCCGCCGCCGAGGATACCGGCTTGGGGATACATCTGCTCTCCGGTAACTTTTCTGGGTATTCCCGCTTCGCCGTTGAGTTTCACATAAAAGTTTTTATGATCGTAGATAATTTCCACATCGTTCCACTTGCCGGGAATAAGTTTCCCTTTGGACTTGGCGAAAACCGTGCCGCCGTTGGTTTTCCAGAAAAGATCATTGATGAACATTTTCGCCCGGAGCGTACCGTCTATGACTGCCAGCATGAAACCGTGACTGCCGGAACCGAAAATATGCTGCGTTTGTTTGAAGTGCTCCGGTACTTGCAACTGCATCCTGATCTTATATCCGGTGTGCATCGGCACCACCTGCATCGGCAGTGAAAGATGGGAGCATTTGTCGAAAGAGAGACTCCAACTGCCGTCATCTTCTTTTGTTCTGACCGGGAGTTCCGGGAAAACTTTCCCTTTGGCCATATCATCCGCCAGCAGCGAACCGTAGCGGGAACCGCCGATGCCGATGTTGGAAACCAATGGAGTGCAACCATTCATCAAACCGTAATATTTCCGTCCGGCGGGATTGGGAACGACCGTCCCTCTGCCGGGGGCAAAATCAAATTTCATCGGCGTAAGCAGATTTTCGTCTGCTGAAATCTTGACCGCACCTTTGGCGGTATGGTCGTAAACGGTGAAGCTCTTTTCTTTGCCGGATGGCGTATAAAGCGATTTTTCTCCGCCGCGCCAGGTGTTGCCGCGTTTGTCGATCACCCGCAAAGAAAATACACTCTTTTTTACATCGGCAGGAATGACAAAGCAATCGAATTCAACCGTTTTCCGGTCGATATGCGGCGGGATGGAGATTTGGCTGTTGTAGCGGGAAACCACCAGCGCCAGATTGCGCGTTGTGGTGTGGAACCCCAGAACGTGTTTATCCATCACCTCTTTAATGGAAATATTTTCATCATAAACGCCGGGGATTTTTACCTTGAGCATCGCGTTACTGACTTCGCTTTTGGGCAGGCGGATCAAAAACGATTTGGCGAAAACATGATTCCATTTTTTGTCAATGATTTTACACGGCAGTTCTTTGCCGTTTGCCATTTTCGCATTGGGCGCATTTTGGACATCAAGCGTTAAATCCAGTTTGTGCCGCCCCAAGCCGTGCAGTTCGATTTTGATTACTGCATCGGTGTCCGTTTCCCGCAGGGCAGGGCGGTTGTCCGCCATCCAAACGGTATCACTGCCGTCAAGTATCTCTGCTTGTGCAAGCGGAACCGGGCTGGAAATTTTGCCTTTCAACCGGAGCAAACCATTTTCATACGGAGTGATGGTGTAATCGGCTTTTACTCCGGTGAGTTGTTCCCGGAGCGGATGCTTTGCCCATTGCCAATCCTGATTCCAGTCGGCGCGTATTTCCTGCGCCCAGAAAGAATCAGGGGAAACATATTTTCCACCCTTCCAAGTGATTTCAAGCCGGGGTTTTACAAGTTGATATTTGAGCAGTTTCACTGCCGGAACGGTGAATGTTACATCTTTACATTCAGTCGTTTTCAAATTTTTTGGAGCAAATTTTCTGATCACTTTGCCGTTGGCATCGCAAAGCGTAAGTGAAATTTTACAGTTGCGTTCCGGCGTCTGGTCGGGGATATTGGTCACTTGAAACTCTGCGGTTTCTCCGGCAAGCAGTCTCCGGCGGTAACAGAAAATCATATTGGGAATGGAAAGGTCATCGCCGGGAAATGCGGTGAATTTTTCGCCGCGGATTTTTTCGGCGAAATGCCGGGTCATCCGCAATGAACTCCACCCGGTGTTGACCATCGGGCGGTAACAGGTGTTTTCGTTTTCCTCATCCCATTCCGCCAAAAGGCAGATGTCCGGGCGGAGAGCGGAAATAAATTCCAGTTCTTTTCTCAAGGTGGCAACTCC
>JAFVZN010000054.1 GCA_017508135.1 Lentisphaeria bacterium
AAAAATGGCGGAGAGGGCGGGATTCGAACCCGCGGTACGGTTTCCCGTACGACAGTTTAGCAAACTGTTGCTTTCGGCCACTCAGCCACCTCTCCGCGTTGCGGCGCGTTTAGAGTCTGCACCGCTCAAGACTTATATATTATCGCGACTGGATTATTTCGCGCGGCGGATGCCGAGCTCATCAGTCAACGAGATGTATCTGGCGCGATTCTCGCGGGCCAGATAGCTCAAAAGTTTTTTCCGCAGCGCAACCATCGCCAACAGACCACGACGGGTGCTGTGGTCTTTTTTGTTGGCACGCAGGTGCTCGGTCAACTCGGAGATGCGACCGCTCAACAACGCAATCTGCACTTCCGGGGATCCGGTATCACCCTCTTTGCGGGCATATTTTTTGATGATTTCCTGTTTTACTGCTTTGTCCATTTTCCTGTTCTCCTTAATTATTGATCCCGCTTCCAACAGCACAGCACCGGACTTCAGTAACTGCACCATCTTGGAGCGTTGGCATATAATATACCCCCGCAAAATGAAATGTCAAGGGCTTTATTCAACTTTTTTTATAAATTCGGGCAATTTTTCCGGCAATTTTTTCTGCCGTCACTCCCGCTTCATTTTTCAACTGCTCCGTCGAACCGTGACCGATGACCTTTTCCGCACTCCAGCCGAAACCGTGAACCCCCCCGTTCGGCACTTCGGACAGCGTTTCCGACAGTGCTGAATACAATCCGCCGCTCGAACTGTGATCTTCGATGGTAAAGTGTCTTTCGGCGGCAAATATCATCGCTGTATTACGGTCAAACGGTTTCAGAAAACGTGCTTCAATGACCGTACTGTTCATGCCGCAGCTCTCCTCCAGAAGTTCCGCTGCTTTCAGCGCGGCTGCGATCTCGCTGCCGGATGCCCAGATCACCGGCATCCCGGAATTGCCATGACGGCGGATCACCGCCTCGCCGAGCCGGAAAGGTTCTCCGGAACCACACGGCGTACCGCTGTTTTTCGCATAACGCAGCACTACCGGAGATTTCAAACTCAACGCAAATTTCAACGCTTCATACATCTCCGGCGGCGAAGATATCGTCATTACCGTGACGTTGGGGATCGCTCTTAAAAAAGAACAATTATATATTCCGTGATGGGTCGCTCCATCCATCACCGCTCCGGCACGGTCAACCGCTATTACCAATGGAAGATTTGCCAACGCCGCATCATGGTACACTCCATCCAGCGCTCTCTGCAGAAACGTATCATAAAATGCACACACCGGGTGTTTCCCCGCCGCTGCCAGCCCCGAGGCAAAGGTCAGCGCGTGTTCCTCGGCGATCCCGGTATCAAAGCACCGTTCAGGATATTTTTCTGAAAATCCGGTCAGACCGGTTCCCTCAAGCATTGCCGGTGACACCGCCAGCAGATCCGGATCCTCCTGAGCCAGCTTCAGCATCGCTTTGCCGAATTCAGCAGAAAATCCCCCGGACTGACTGCTTTTCAACTCCCCGGTGTCCGGATCACACCCGGATATCCCGTGGTATTTGGTCGGTTCCGCCGCCGCAAACTCACAACCGTATCCCTTCTGCGTGATAACATGTACCAGTATCGGCCCGTCTATCTTTCGCAGCCGTTCCAGCATCGGAACCAAAGCTCCCAAATCGTTGCCGTTTACCGCTCCGAAATACCGGAACCCCAGCGTTTCAAATAAAAACGCCGGCGGCAACAGTACACTTTTGCCCGCTTCATCAAGACGGGAAAAGAGATTTTTCAACCGGGGCAGGGGAGAGAGCAGTTCTTTCAATGTCTTGCGGAACTTGTTGTAAGATTTGGCTGCTATTACCCGGTTCAACGCTTTGGAAAGCATTCCGACATTGCCGGAAATCGACATGCGGTTATCATTCAATATTACGATCAACCGTCTGCTGCCGCGCAATGTCGCCGCATGATTCAACGCCTCCAGCGTCACGCCGCACCCCATCGCACCGTCACCGATTACCGCGATGACTTTGTTGTCAGAATCCGGTTCTGCTGCACAGTGACCCAGCGCCGCCGACAATGCTGTTCCGGCATGTCCGGAAACCGCCGGATCGAACTCCGATTCCCATGGCGCAGTGAAACCGCTGATCCCGTCATGCTGACGCAATCTTTCAAAACCATCTTCCCTGCCGGTTATCAGTTTGTGCGCATATGCCTGATGACCGACATCGAAAAATATCTTCTCTTCCGGTGTCCGGAATATCCGGTGCAGCGCAACTATAAGCTCCACACACCCGCAACTGGAGGCAAGATGTCCTCCGTTGCGGCTGACTGAGTCAATGATTTTTGCCCGCAATGTATCGGCAAACTCCGGCAGCTCTTCCGGGGAAAGCGCACGCAGTTTTGACAGCTGTTCCGGGATCACTTTTTATTCAATCCGCCGAAACGCCGCTCCCTGCCGGAAAAGGAATCGATCGCCTGGGCAAGTTCTTCTTTGCCGAAATCCGGCCAGTACGTCGGTGTCACATACAACTCACTGTAGGATATCTGCCACAGAAGGAAGTTGCTCACCCGCAGATTTCCTCCGGTGCGGATCAGCAGATCTGGATCCGGCATGTCCGGAAGATAAAGGTAGTTGCGGAACTCCTCCTCTGTGACCGGTTCATCGCTTTGGCGTTCTTTCAATATCTTGTTGACCGCATCCACGATCTCCGCTCTGCCTCCGTAACTCAAGGCAATGTTGATCGTGAATTTCGTATTGTTTTTGGTCATGTCTATCGCCTTGAGCAGCGCAAGACGCGATGCCAGCGGCAAATCGCCGGTTCTGCCGATCGTGCGCAGACGTACTCCGTTTTTCATCATCGCCGGCAGCTCTGATGTCGCAAACTCTTTCAATATCTGCATCAGGGCAGTTACTTCCGGCTCCGGACGTTTCCAGTTTTCCGTGCTGAATGCGTAAAGCGTCAACGATTCAATTCCCATTTCCGCCGCCGCATCCACTACTTTTCCAATGTTACGCGCTCCCGCCAAATGACCCTCGCTGCGGCTCAATCCGCGCGCTTCAGCCCAACGGCCGTTGCCGTCCATGATTATCGCAATATGTTTTATCATCTCTTGAAACTCCTTTGTTACGGCTTTGTTGCCTGATTAAAATACCATCTTTGACCGCATTTGTCAATTTTATTATGAAAAAAATCGCAAGAATCATTTGCAAATTTGTTTTTTTGTGTTATATTAAGCAACATCATCCAGGGATGCGAGTGTAGCTCAGTTGGTAGAGCATCACGTTGCCAACGTGATTGTCGCCGGTTCGACTCCGGTCACTCGCTCCATTTTTTTTTGCCGCTTTCTTTTGCAAAAAAGAAAGCTTGGCAAAGAAAATGAACCGTCGCGCCCGCTTTCTTTCACGAGAAAGAAAGCTTGGCAAAGAAAGCGGATTGTCGCGCCGCTCCGCTGTCGCGGCTTGATCTACGCTTTTTTGAAAAAAAGCTTTGCAAAAAACTCAGTGGAAAAACACCCGCTGGGTTTTTCTTTTTGATGCCCTCAGTGGCATGTTCAACAC
>JAFVZN010000010.1 GCA_017508135.1 Lentisphaeria bacterium
ATGGAGTGGAGACTTTAAAGACGAACGGCGCTGTCCGATACCGGGATTGAAATACCTCAACCGTTATGTCCCGGAAAAAAGCAATGCGAGCAATCCGTTCAAGGTTGGTTCAGCCTCTGAAACTCCGGCGGCAGGCGATATCGCCAATCCCAATAAACTGCCGGTCGGCGGACGTACTTACCAAGCCAACAATATGCCGCACACCGATGGATGCAACACCGGATTTCTCGATGGTCATGTGGTTTACACGCCCCGGGCAAATATGAAACGCTATGTACACTACTACTCAGCGAACAGCCGGATCTACTGGTAATTTCAAAAGGAGCTTTTTATGAGGAAAATCTTTATCTGCCTCTGCCTGTTTTCCGCAACTGTTCTTACAGCAGCCTTACCGGGCAACAGTCTGGTCATCGAAGCTGAAAGTTTGAAATGCGATGGCAAATCGTGGTTTGTCCGTCCCCATTTTACCGGCTGGTATCGCGGTTATCCCTCCGGCGGGAATCATCTTGCCGGATACACCAGACAACAACAACCTGCCACCGGGAAATTTAAGATTTCCCATGCCGGGAAATACCGTTTCTGGGTACGTTATATTGATTTGACCGGCCGTTTTCAAAAAAACAACGGTTTTGTCATCACATTGAAACAGAATGGAAAAGTTCTCGCTCAAAAAAACTTTTCCAAAGAATCTCTCCGCAACACAGAAAGCGGTCAAAAAAAGTGGGGCAAAGGTTTTGGTATTTTCGTCTGGGACAGCGTGGATTTTGCGGCTGCCGCCGGAGATGTCGAATTGGAACTGACCAAAGCCGCCCCGACTTCCACCACCGGTTCCGGCGGACGGCATCTGGATATGTTCATCGTGACGGAGGATTTGAACTATGAACCGAAACTCTCCGATCTTTACACCATCTTTATCCGGGTGCGGATGCTGAAGGAGCAAAAAACTCCGGTTGCCATCCATGTTTTCGGCCGTCACGGCAGCAAACTCCGGAACAGATGGTATCTGCCCCATTTGAATATCAACAAACAGGGGGTTTTCAAAGGAGCCAACCGCGGAGCCGGAGATATGATCAAAGATCACATGAAAGCCGGAGAGGTATCTCCGTGGATCGAGATTTCCCAATATTTGAATGTTCACAGTTACGACTATATTACTTTCAGCGCGATCACCAGTTATCACAAAACGCCGCCCGGGGAAGCTGCATTTGAAATCCAATTTTCCCGAACCCCGTCAGAACGCGGTCTGTGGAAAAGTTTCCGCCGTTCCGGTTCCGGCAACTCGATGCAACTGGCGATCGACCTGCTCAACAACCGGATCGTTTCCGATATCGAAGGCAGCCGTGCTTCGCTTGATTACGCCAAAAAAGCCGGAGAAGTGGCGGGAAAATACCCGGAAAACTTCCCTTTTTCCACCGGATGTGCCCTGCCGCCTGATACGCAGAAAGAGGTGCTTGACAATGAGATCACCGCGTTGAAGAGCATCGGCATAAATTCATCCAAGCACCTTATCAGCCAAAAGCCATTCAAATTTGCATCTGCCCGCGGCGGATTTTTCCATTTGCGCGACAACAACTGTATGCAAATGCCCCGCCGCGCCGCCATCGACAAGCGGATGAAATATTATGCGGAAGTATTGAAAAACGGCAACAAAGCACACTCCATTTTGCTTATGGACGAACCCGGTTTGCTCTTTGAACACATAACCGATTGCGCCTATTGCAAGAGTTGTTTTCCTGAATATCTGAAGAAACAGGGCGTCACCCTTGCCGGAACGCCGTCCAGAGATAAAAAAGATGCATTGCGTTACTGGTGGAGCTGCCGTTATTACCAGCACATTATGACCGAATTTCTCCGGGTCGGCAGCGATGCATCACTTAAATATATGCCGCATTTGCCGACAACAGTGAACTTCTCAACCGAACTTCTGGGCGGAAATATGATCGAACGCAGCTGCAACTGGTTTGATATTTACAATTCCGGCGCGCTGACTTACGGATGGGGGGAAGATTGGGCAAACACAACGCGCACCTATCAGAGCAACGGTTATCTCTTTTCCGTACTGCGGGCGGCGTGCCGCAAACGTAAGTTGGGGTTCGGCATGATCAATGTTCTGGTCGAGCGTCCGGAATGGGTCATTCAGAGCAAGGCATTTCTGTCAATAGCCCACGGGGCAAAGAGCATCACATTTTTCAACTACGGTCCCTGGTATGTCAACACCTCCGATGCCCAGAGCCACCGCCCGGAGGTATACAAAGCGATAAAAAAGGTGACTTTCACCGTCGGGGCCATAGACAGAAATCTGATGGACACAACTCCGGTACGCGGCGATGCCGCCCAGTTGTGGAGCGAAGCCTCCGATGTTTGGAATATGTTTGAAGACAACCCATTCGGCAAAGAGCGCATCTATTTGAATCTGCTTTTGCGCCACTGCCAGTACCGCATAGATACCGTAAGCGTTTATGATCTGGACACGGTGCTGAATAACTACAAACTGCTCTTTGTCAGTGATTCCCATCTCGAAAGAAAATATGCTCCTGCTATTGAAGCATGGGTGAAAAAAGGCGGCACGCTTTTCCTTACCGCCGGAGCGCTGCGGTATGATGAATTGAACCGCCCGCTCGGATTGCTGGAGAAATTGGGCGTTCACAACGACAAACTGACACTTTCCCAGAAATCCGGCAGAGCCTCCTTTGATATGACCAGACTCAAACCGCTTGTTGCCTATAAAGGTATGCCGCTGACTGTCGGCATCCAGAATCCGCTTATACGAAACCGGAAATCGGGGAAAGGCACTGTGATTTCCCTGGGGTTTTTCCCGGGAAT
This sequence comes from Lentisphaeria bacterium, assembly GCA_017508135.1. Lineage (GTDB taxonomy): Bacteria > Verrucomicrobiota > Lentisphaeria > Victivallales > Victivallaceae > UBA1784. The sequence continues at coordinate 2,824 of JAFVZN010000010.1, forward strand.
CAGTTACATCGGGCAGGGCAAACCCATTCCCGGTGCGCCCCGGAGTCTGCTCAACTTTCCGGAAGCTCACCGCAATTATATCAAGACGGCAAAACTCCCGGTCAAACCGCGTATATCCAGTGACAACTATCTCATTGAGACCGGTTTGCTTGAGGGAAAAACTGCTGATGTGATCGTATTGTCCAACTGGAGCGGCAAACAAGTCAAAACGGAATTGACCATTGCCGGAGTACCGGCTTACCGCAAACTCAACGCATCCGGAGTGAAACTGCTCAAATTCCGCCGCGAAAATGGAAAACTCATCCTGACACTCTCCGTTCCCGCCGGCGGTTGTATCGAATGTATCAAACAGTAATTTAGCATAACAAAAAGGAACTTATATGAAACACTTATTATCGATCATCGCGCTCGCGGCAGCGGTATCGCTTTACGGAGCAAAGCCCGCGCTGCAATGGACTGACGGCATCGGCAAAAATCTCTCAAACCGTGCTGTTGTCTACCGGAGCGAGCTGAAAGGAACCAATACTGCTAAAATTTTCATGCTCCAGCTGCCGAATAAAAAAAATATCCGGATCGAAACCGGCAGAGGTCAGGAAGGACTTACGCTCCAGCGGAACGGTGAAACGATCATCTGGAGCTGGAGAAGCATCGACGGAACTCTTTTGCGCCCGAACCGCGCTTACTATCCCAACGGCATATTTCAGGATGGATTCAATCTCTCTGAAAAACTGCGTCAGTGGAGTTACTTCATATCCGGAACATTCCGCCGGGATCTTGATACCGCTTTTTTCAAGATTTCCATAGAAGACCGTCAGGGCAAATTGCAGATATTCCTGGATGATATACTTATGGCAACGGCTGGATCTACTGCGGATATGGCTGGAAAACAGCTTTCCATCACCATTCCTGCCGGAGCGACGATCCGCAATGTCAGAGATGAAAAATTTCCGGAAGTTCCGGCACAGTTTTATCCGGTAAAACTCTCCAGCCGCTTCAACGCCGCCGGTCGTCCGGCAAAATTGAACACGCCGGGAAAGCTTGTCACGTTCAACGGTATCCCGTTTGAAATTTCAGAAAATTCGATAAAAAACCACTCCGCGATCGACCTCGGTCAATCCCGTTTTATGGAAGGCACTTTGTCGCGTTCCATCCGTCCTCATCGCGGAACTTTCGGCGGCAGATGGTACGGCGCACTATCCGGAAACCGCAACCGCATCCAGTTCCGCATCCCCTATGCTCCCTATTCTGCGGTCTACCTGTTGGCATCTTTTGAAAAACGTCCCGACCGCACTGCCGATGTGACAGCCCAGTTTTACCGGGCATACTCCGGATTTCCTAAAAATTACACTGCAGAAAAAGTTGAAGTAAGCGGCAAAGAACTGCAATTGATCAAAATTCCGGTCGAACCGGGCAGTTTCCGGGATTTCAGCGATCTCAATACGATGGAAATGGAACTCACCGGCAAGGTTTATCCCTACCGCAACTGGCCGGACCCGAGCTATTACAGCATCCACCACGGCGGTATTCCCTCCGGCGTGCAGATTTATGCGGTAACTTTGGAAACGCTGCCGGTCACCGTCGATTTCGCCCCTGAAGCCTTTGCCAATGTCTGGGTGGAATCCACTCCTTCTTACAAAGTTACCCTTACCAACAACTCGGACAAAACGGTAAAACAGCATTTGAAACTCGACACCTGCAGTTTTGACCGGAAAGAGAAACTCGTTTTGGAACAACAGATCACCGTCCCCGCATTTGGCAAAGCCGTCACCCGCTTTGATCTGCCGGTAAAAAAATACGGCTGGCACGAAGTAAAACTGAATTGCAGCGGCAATATCTACCGTCACACGCTGGCAAAGGTGCGTAAAAGAGAGACCCGGGGACGTCCTTTCAACAGCAAAGGTTTCATGTTTGGCTTCTGGAACGGCAAAGGGACCCACCAGACTCCGGGCAGAGAGGATTCGCTGAAACTTTTCGGCATGATAGGTTTTGAATCATTCAGTCACAATCCGACTCACATGCTCGATCCGGTCACCGAAACTATCGCCCATAAATACGGTTTCAAGAGCTACTGGACCCACCATTGCGGCATCCGGACGAAATGGAATATCGGCGAATATGAAAGCCGGTTGAAAAATTCCCAACTTTTCCCCTCGCTGATCAGCGAACCCGTATATTTGAATATCTTCGCCGAACCGTGGTGGAGCGGCAACCCCAGCACCCCGTTTGAATTTTACGGTGAAAAAAGCTATGTTCCCACCGCACAGGAGAAAAAAGAGTATCTTCCGTTCAAGGAGAAAGTCCTTGCCGCTTCAAAGCTCATCCGCAAAAATTATCCCTATGCCCGGATATTGCTGCCGTGGGGCGATCCCCTCTTTGCCATACCGTTCCTGAAAGATCCGGAGACCCGTAACCTCTTTGACGGTATCGCATTTGATGCCGGTATTTTTGAGCGGCTTCCGGAACAGCAGATCCATCAATGCTCTCTCCACCGGATGATGATGTTCCATCATTACTGGAAAAAATACCGGAAAACTCCGCCGGTAATGGTCTCTGTTGAAGGTCCCTGTATCGCGCCTGTCGCAGTCGGAGCATTGACCGAAACCGAAAATGCTTCCCATACCGTCCGCAGTTCGCTGATACTCGGAGCTTACGGTATCAACCGCCAGTTTGCAGCCGAAGGCATCGCCGATTGCGCCTCCTACTGGGGGGAACAGCACTACGGCGGCGGAGCATTCAGCCGGTTGAATGACCTCAATCCTCATGTGGTTTATGCGGCAATGGCAACTCTGGTACGTCATCTGCGCCACATGGAATTTGTCCGCTGGGTGCCGACCGGAAGTCATTCCGTCTATTGTCTGGAATACAAAAGCGCGAAAAACGGCGAACTGCTCCATGTCATGTGGACCATCCGCGGCAAACGTCCGGTAAAATTTGCCGGTAAAGTCAGAGTTTTTGATATGATGGACAATTTGAGCAACCGCGCCGTCTTGAGTCCCTGTCCGGTCTTTGTCTACAAGAGCAACGGCAAATTCACTCTCGGTGCGCCCGACCACTCCGACAGCCGACTTGCCGCCAACCGGGTAAAACTCGGCAACTTCGGCAGGATAAAACTCCGGCAGAGTCAGGATATGGATGATGAATATGTCAATTCGTTCCCCCAGGCGGTGCGCCGCTTCCCGGCGGAAATGAAGATCGAAAAGGTTCCTTCCGGTTTGGCGATAACACTGCCGGAGCAGAAAAAAGAGCGTTTTATCATGCCTTATTACACCACGCTGACGTTGGAAAAACCGGTCACCATCCCCGGTAAAGCCAGCCATATCACCGTAGAAGCAAGTGCCAATTCCGATTGGGGACGGATAGTTTATGTTCTCAAGGATGCCAAAGGAGAAAAATGGATCAGCGTCGGGCAGAAAGACAACTGGAATGTGGATGACACTCCCAACGCTTCATATTTCAATTTTGACGGAAAACGGTTCATCCGTTTTGAACTGCCCTCCAATCTGCCCTATGACCGCTTCCGGGAAAACGGCACTACCTGGTGGGGATGTTACGGCGGCGATAAGATGGTCGATCTGCCGCTTACTCTGGAAAAAGTGTTCATTGAACGCCGCCGCCATGTGATGTATGTCAATACTCTGGAAAAAGTTGAAGAAAAGCCGGTCATACTTGGCAACCTCTATGCGGAATATGCTTCCAAAGAGATGATGAAGCCGCAGCCTGACTTGGTTATGCCGATGCCTCCGGCGCAGAAAGACGGCTTCAACATCATAGAAGCTCTGGATAAAGCTGGTATGCTTCCGGCAACAGAGATAACTGATGTCAAGCATCCGGATTATGAATATGACGGAAGCCGCGGATTGTTTTTCTTCAAAGAGATGCCGCAGGCGGTAAGTTACGACATCTATCTCAGTTTGAACCAAGACGGTTCACAGGCGATATGTCTGGGTAAAAATATCCGTAAATCCGGAACCATGGTCACCGGATTCCTTGCCGATACCGACTTCTATGCCTTCATCATTTACCGCGACAAATCAGGCAGACAGTCGAAAGTATCAAAACCGTTCCATTTTAAACTGAAGGATAATTTCAGCAATAAATGATCTGAAAGACGGACTGCGGCGGCGCATTGCGGGTGCTTCTCTTTGCCTTGCTCCTACGCCGCAATATTTATCGCTGCAGCTCCTGACAGGCACGTTGCACAAAATTCGGGACAATATCTTCTTTTTTATCTTTGCGGAAAATCAGAAAAAACGCGCTTGAATAAAACGGATTTTACTGTTATATTCTATTTTGACAACTTAATTAACAGTTAATGTCCCAAATTTTGTGAAACTGAATATTCTCTGAAAGAAAATTGTATTTATATTACTTTAAAAACTTTAAAAATATATAACAGAGAGTGTGATTTGTCAAGAATAAAAACAGTCGTTTGCAATCGGCGGATGGAGCGTGGAGCAAGGTTGCAGGTCTATCAAGGCGAATCCGGGGGAGTGTACGATTGTACTCGACCGGGGATGAGTCCGCAGATTTGCCCGCAAGAAGCGCCCGCGAGGTGCCGCCGCAGTAAAGATTTTTACAAGAAATAAAGTTTAAGGAGAAAATATGAGTTATGCCGCATACAGCAGTATGATGCTGGATTATACCGTTGACAACATCCGGAAGCTTAACGCTGACCGCGATCTCAAACTTGCCGCTTTGAAAACCAAAGCTGATGCCGAAAATTACGTTCTCGATGTCAGGGCCAAAATCGCCGCCATTTTCAATATTCCGCAGAACCGTCCCATCCCGGAAAGCCGGTGTTGCGGCGTGGTCACCAAAGCCGGTTTCAAAGTCGAAAAGATCATCTATTACAGCCGGGAAAATTTCCCCGTCACCTCCAATTTGTATCTCCCGCTTACTCCGGGCAAAAAGCCTGCGGTGATCCTGCTGTGCGGTCACAACGGTACCGGTAAAGCGGCGGAACCTTATCAGCTTGCCGCTTCCAACCTTGCCCGCAAAGGATATGCCGTTCTGGTCATCGACCCCATCGGGCAGGGGGAACGCTGGCAATTTGTCGGTGTCAAGGGCGCAGAACATATTTCCGGATGCTGTACCAAAGAACACTCCATTTTGGGCAAGCAACTGCGTTTGTGCGGTGAGTTTTTCGGTTCATGGCGGGCGTACGATGCCATTTGCGGTTTGGATTATCTTCTCTCCCGGCCGGATATCGACCCGTCCCGGGTCGGTGTTACCGGTAACTCCGGCGGAGGAACCATGACCACCGTGGTGCAGGCATTGGACAGCCGTTTTACCATGGCGGCGCCCAGTTGTTATGTGACCAGCTGGCAGCGCAACTTTGAAAACGAAGTGATCGTCGATTCCGAGCAGATGTTTCCCGGTATTCTGGCGGCGGGATGTGAAATGGGCGATCTGGTGCTGGCGTATGCGCCGCGCCCGGTGATACTGCTGGGGCAGAAGCAGGACTTCTTTGATGAACGCGGGTTGCGCGAAACCTATGCGCGGGCGAAGAAGGTTTATGAACTGCTGGGAGCAGGGGAGGATCTTCAATTCTTTATAGGTCCCACTTATCATGGTTATTCCATCGAAAACCGGACGGCGATGTATGAGTTTTTTAACCGCCACGCCGGAATGGATGCCGATAATTGCGAGTGTGCTGACAAGGAGGTTTTGACCGCAGAGGAAACGCAGTGTGTGGAAAGCGGTCAGGTGATGACTTCTCTTCCGGAAAGTTTCACTGTGCGCGACATTATTTCCGCTCTGGCGGCAAAACTCAAGGCGGAGCGTGTTGCTCTTTCTCCTGCTGAGTTGAAAGATAAACTCAAAGCTGTTCTGCAAATCCCGGACCGTTTTGCCGAGCCTTATGTCCGTATGCTCCGGACACTCTACATCCCGCAGGAGCAGGGATACCTTATTCACAGCCGCTTCGGTATCGAAACCGAACACGGCATAATGACGACACTTAAATTTATCTGCGGAACTGCGTATTCAGCTTTACCGGTGTGTGATGAGTTGACCATATATCTGCCGCACCTCGATGCCGGAACCGAGATGGTTGAGAAAACTCTGCCCGAAGGCATGGTCGCCGGATACGATTGCCGCAACGTCGGTGAATCCCGCGCCATCACCTGTTATGCCATCGAAGAGTACAACCTTTTCCAGACTCCGCACGGTCAGGATTATCACTATGACGGTATTGGTGATATGTACAACCGTTCCACCGTAGCGCAGCGGGTCTTTGATCTGCTGAGCGCGATCGCATACGTCAAAAACTGCGGCGTGAAAAAGATCAAACTTGCCGGTCGCGGACTGGGGTGTGTGCCGGCGGTGATCGGTGCGCTGTTGTGTGACGATGTGAAAGCTCTCACCTTGTATGATGCTCCGGAATCGTGGCAGAGCATGTTGGAGAAACCGGCGACTTACTGGCCGCAATCCTGCATGATACCCGGCGTGCTGGCGTATACCGATCTGCCGGAAATATATGCCGCAGTCAAGGCGGAAAAGCCGTTGACGATAGTAAACTTTGCTGAAGAACCGGAGCTTGAATGAACTTGCCGGGGCAAAACTGTTTGAAATTGTAAGAAATCGATTTGACTTTTGCGTAAAGGCAGATTATATTCTACTTTGGCAAAAGTATTAACAAACCAGAAGGGCAGAAATGGCGCGTTTTCAGCAAATATCCGGGAAACGGCGGGTTTTCGTCAAGCTGCGGCACTCCGGGGTGATATCCCGTGCGGAGCTGGCGCGGCAGTGTTCGTTGACCCGTCCGGCGGTTTCTGCCATTATTGACGAGCTTATCAGCGAAGGCATGGTGCGCGAACTCGGCCCCGGACACTCCACCGGCGGCAAACCGCCGATAATGTTGGAATTTCTGCCGGAATCCCGCTATGCCATCGGTATCGACCTCGGCGGCGATTTCCGTATCGAAGGGGTGCTTTGCGACCTCGGGTGCGGTATCATTGCCGGGGATTCCATTGCCTATGAAAACAATATCGACAGTATTCTGTCGGCGGTCACCCGTCTGGTGAAACGGTTGTCGCTGGCGGCGGCGGGAAAGGTTCCGTCCGGTGTCGGTATCGCGGTTTCTGCAGTGGTGGACGAAGCCAACGAGATCATCGGTTCCAGTACACTGGATCTTTCCAAAAAGAATTTTGCCCGGAAACTGGAAACTCTGACCGGTATGCCGGTCAAACTCGACCGCCGTCCCAATGCCGCTGCGCTGGCGGAGGCTCTTTTCGGAGCAGGCAGGGAGTGCGGTCAACTGCTTTATATCACCAGCGGACGCGGTGTCGGAGCAGGAATCGTTATCGACGGCAAGATCTTCCGGGGACGCAACGGCTGTGCCGGGGAGATCGGACGGCTGCTGTTGCCCGGCGGCAGTGAACTGGAAGAGGCGGCGCGGCCGTCAGTTCTTCCGGTACGATACAGTGAACTTACCGGAAAGGTGTGCAGTTTTGAAGATTTTATGCGGAACTATCTGCAGAAAGATCCCGTTGCCGTGCAGCTGGTGATGGAAAATGCCGGACAGTTGGCGTATGCCGCCCGTGCCGCCGCCAATATGTTTGATCCGGATGCGATCATCCTCGGCGGCGACGTGCTGGAGTTCGGTGATGCGCACTTCAACTGTTTCAAAGAGGAGTGTGCCCGGAGTTCCGAAGCGCGCAAGCTGGGCAGAAATCCTTTGATATTGCGTTCAAATTTCGGTCGCCGCGGAGTTGCGGTCGGAGGAGCGCAACTGATTTTGGATGAATTGGTTTTTTAACCGGATATAGTTATAACCGTCCCTAATAAAACAGGAGAATGAAAAATGGATGTAAAAATCTACAACGACAAGTATGAGCTTGGTAAGAACGCTGCCAAGCTCGGTGCGGAAAAGATCCGCGCCGCCATCGCCGCCAAGGGTTACGCCAACGTTATCCTTGCCACCGGAGCCAGCCAGTTTGAAATGCTCGCTGCCCTCCTCGAAGAAAAGAACATCGACTGGAGCGTTGTCAAGTTCTTCCACCTCGACGAATATGTCGGTTTGGACATCAACCATCCCGCCAGCTTCCGCAAGTATCTGTGGGAACGCTTCATCGCCAAACTTCCGGTTCCTCCGGCTGCCTTCTTCCCGGTGAACGGTACCGCCAAGGATCTGCCCGCCGCTCTGGCTGAACTGGAAAAGAACATTACCGAAAACCCCATCGATGTCGCTTTCGTCGGTATCGGTGAAAACGGTCACCTCGCGTTCAACGATCCCCCGGCTGACTTTGAAACCGAACGCGCCTACATCGTCATCGACCTCGAACTGCGCTGCCGTCAGCAGCAGCTCGGCGAAGGTTGGTTCCCCACCATCGACGATGTGCCCAAGCAGGCGGTTTCCATGACCGTCAAGCAGTGCATGAAGGCTGCGTGCATCATCAACTCCGTGCCCGATCTGCGCAAGGCGGAAGCGGTCAAAGCTGCTCTTGAAGGTCCGGTCACCAATATGTGTGCCGCGTCCATGCTCCAGAAGCATCCGGACTGCACCACTTTCCTTGACAAGGATTCCGCCAGCCTGCTCTCCAAGTAAGAGAGAAAATTCAGTCAAAAAAAAGAGGCAGTTGCCCCCGGGGGCAACTGCCTCTTTGCTATATACCAGCCTCTTCTCCGCCGCAGTTCGCTTTCGCAAAATGCTTGCACTACACAGTAATGTTTTTGCCGTGGGTCTCTTTTAGGAACATCGAGTTGAACGCGGTGGTAAGCCCCAGCAGCATCAGCATGGCAAAAACGCACATATAGGAGTTGCGGCCGTAAATTTTGATGCCGTCGATCAATTGCGGCGGATAAAGTTCAAGCAGAAATCCGGTCAGACTTCCGGCGATGGCGATGACCAGATAAGCCAGACAATTACTGACGCTCAACGCCGTTCCCACCCGGTTGTCCGGGTTGGTTTCGCGTATCATCGCCACCTGTACGATGGCGTTGTTTCCGGCAAAACTCAACAGAATCCATGCTCCTGCCGGAATTTGCCAGCACCGCCATTCAAAAAGAGTGGTAAGAAACAGTATCGCGCTTCCTGTCAGGCAGCCGAAGCCGCAAAAATGCATAAACGGCAATCGCCGGTTTCCGGCAAGTTTGGTCAGTATCGCCTGAATGAAGGCATTGCAGCTGGAGATCACCATAGCGATCGACATGACCACCCCGGAACCTTCCGGCGAAAGATGGCAGAAGTCCTCCAGGAACTTTTTTCCGATAGTCATCTGCATGGAGTAAAATATGGCAAAGCCCAGACTTGTCGTGAAGAAAATATTGATATTGTGCCGGGTCAGTACCGCCTTGTAGGATGATATATCCAGTTTGACCTCCCGGTTTACCGGCGGAACTTTCGACATCATCGCGCAGATGACAAACATAATATGGCACAGTGCTGTGGCGATACCGATGATAAGCATACATTTGCCGTAGCCGAAACTTTTTATCAGTTTGACAAACGGAGCGCCGCTGACGATGCTTCCTGAATATCCGACCAGCATCATTATTCCCAGCACCATCGTGTATGTTTGCGGCGTGATCCGGAAGATCAGTTTCAGCATACTCAAATATACGGCACTGGCACCGAAACCGGTGATGACCCGGCTGAAATACAGCAGCGGCAGCGATCCCGAATACGCCGAAAGCAGTGACCCCAGGCAGAAAAATGCTCCGCCGACGGCGATCACCCTGGTCCCGGTGTAGCGGTCAGCCAGCACCCCGACAGTCAACTGGTTGATGCTGTACGCATACATGAATCCGGCTCCGAGACCGGTGATGGATGCCGCATCGCAGTTGAATACGGCTTGCAGTTCATTGAATACGCTGCCCGGGACCACGACTTTCTGCAAATTGGCGAAAAAGTACATGATACTGACCAGTACCAGCAGTACCCAGCCGAGAATAAGTTCTTTGCGCTGCATGATCTTACTTGTGGAAACGCTTGCCGCCGCTGCGGCGTTTGCTGAAATTATTGCCTTTGGCACGGGAACTGTCGCGTTCCGGAAATTTGGGATTGGCAACCTTTTCCGGAAGCTGCAGCATCTCCTCCGTCGGCAGTGAACTGCTGAACTGGACATTGAGCAGCTCTTCGATCGCCGGGAGGTAATAGGCTCCGTATTCGCAGAGGAAACTTATTGCCAGCCCCCGGTGTCCGGCACGGCCGGTACGTCCGATACGGTGGATGTAGTCCTCCGGCTGTTCCGGCAGGTCGTAGTTTATGACCAGCGAAACATCATCGACGTGGATACCGCGTGCGGCGACATCGGTCGCTATGACGACGCGCTCTTTTCCGGCGCGGAAACGGTCGAGGATCTTTATCCGCTTGGCTTGGGTGATATCTCCGGAAAGCACGGGGATATCATAGCCGTAACATGCAAGATCATACTGCAGTCGCAAATTCACATCTTTACGGTTGCCGAAGATTATCACCCGTTCATAATCCATGGTACGCAGGATATAGAGGATAAGGGCAAGTTTCTCTTCGCGCAATACGGAGTAGAAGGTCTGGGTGATGTTTTCGCTGACCGGTTTTTCCGGTTCGCTTTCGTAGATCACCGGATCAGCCAGCCATCCGGAGGCGAGGTTCAAAATCCGGTCTTCCAGTGTGGCGGAGAAGAGCAGGGTCTGCCGGTCGCCTTTTTCCGGCATCCGGGAAACGATGCGTTTCACATCGGGGATGAATCCCATATCCAGCATCCGGTCGGCTTCGTCGATGACGAGGATTTCCACCTTTGACAAATCAAGCGCACCGGAACGGGAATAATCAATGATGCGCCCGGGAGTGCCGACCAGCACATCGAGGGGGCAATCCAGAGAACGCCGCTGGGTTTCGTGATCCATGCCGCCGAAGACGACAGCGATATTCAAATTGGTGAAGATACCGAGTTCGCACGCATCTTTATGAATCTGCATGGCAAGTTCCCGTGTCGGAGCCATAACGACCATGCGGGGGCATCCGTTTTTGCGCGGTTCCGGCAGCGGGGTGTTGAGCAGCCGGGTGAAAGATGCCAGGAGAAACGCGGCCGTTTTGCCGGTTCCGGTTTGAGCTTTTCCGGCGAGGTCGCGCTGTTCCAGAAGCGGCGGCAGTGACATCTGCTGAATGGGGGTGCAGTATTCAAAACCTGCGTGCTGGATGCCGTATTTCACCAGCAGATGAAGGTCGAGATCGAGGAAACGGGTCTTGCCCTCCACCACGGGAACTTCAACCAGTTCGGAGGGCAGAGGCGGCACTTCCCGTTTTTTGGGGGCGGAAGCGGAACGCTCTTCACTTTTTTTCTTTTTGCCGGAATTTTTACCTTTCCCGCCTTTGCTGTTATTTTCCCGGGAGGGGAGGGAACTCTTTTCCGCAGAATTTTTCTTGCGGTTCTTGCTGCGTTTTTTTGCAGGAACGATTTTTTTATCATCCAGCTCTTTGCGGAGCAGAGACTTGATAAGTTTTTTCAGTTTTTTAAACACGGTTGTTCTTTCTCTTTTGTAAAATTTGTTCAAGTTCAGTTTCGATATCTCCGGCAAGTTCACTGCGGCGGAGGGCAAAATCGACATTGGCGGTGATAAATCCGCTCTTACTGCCAAGATCGTAACGCTTGCCGTCGATAACGCGGGCGTTCAGTCTGCCGGAGGCGGCAAGGTGTTTCATGGCATCGGTAAGTTGGATCTCGTTGTTTTTTCCCGGAAGCGTGGCGCGGAGGGCAGGGAATATTTCCGGCGTGAACACATAACGCGATGCCACGGCAAATTCTCCGGGTGCGGTACCGGGGGCAGGTTTTTCCACCATGATATCGACCCGCATACTGCCGGGACGTTCCCAGGTTCCGCCGACTACGCCGTAACGGGAAAGTTTCTCCTGCGGGACCGCTTCCACTGCGGCAACGGAATGACCGCAGTGCGAATACTCATCCAGCAGCTGCCCGGTGACCGGAAGATCGCTGCCGGAATCCAGTACGGTATCGCCCAGCAGTACGGCAAACGGATCGTTTCCTGCAAACTTTTCTGCAAGTTTCACCGCATCGCCCAAACCGTTGAGCTGTTCTTGATAGATGTAACTTATCACCGCGCCGCGACCGATGGAGGTGATTTCGGCAAGAAGTTCGCTTTTGCCGGATGCCGAAAGGCGCGCTTCAAGTTCATGCGCCGGATTGAAATGGTTTATCACCGCTTCCTTACCGGAGCTGAGTATCATCAATATTTCGTCGATGCCGGAGTTGATCGCCTCTTCGACGACATACTGGATCACCGGCTTATCCACCAGCGGGAGCAGTTCTTTGGGAACTGCTTTTGTGAATGGCAGCATACGGGTCCCGAACCCGGCGGCGGGGATGACTGCTTTTTTTACAGCTGCGGACATGGAACTTCCCCTCCGGAGTGGACGATGCGGGGACGGATGACCTCGACATCGTATTGTTTCAATGTGGTGCGCAGACGGGTGAACATGGCTTCATCTTCAAAGGTTCCGATGACAGCACCGCCGGAACCGGTGAACTTTGCTGAAGCTCCGCACTCTCTTGCCAGAGTGACCATGCGCAGATTTTTTTCGCTTATGCTGCTGGAGCACACTTCGCACCGCAAGTCGAAGTTGCGGTTTATGATCTTTGTTATGGCGGCGTGGTCGCGCTGTTCCAGAGCGACGGTCATCTGTCCGGTAAGTTCCGCCCACTCTTTCATCGCATCGAGAACCGCCGGTATTCCGGCATTGTAGTCGCCGCGCAGCCGGGAATGGAGTATCTCCGACCCCTCAGCCAGATCGGTGCGGTAACCGACAAAGAGATTTATCTCCTGCGGGATTTCAATACAGCGGTAATCTCCGTAACCGTGTTCCTCCATGAAGCGGCGGTTGAAATCCATAAAGACCGGATGGTTGAACGCCTGAGCCACCCGGTCCTGCAATCCGGCGGGGATGCTGAGTTCATCCCGTTCCGTGGCAAGTACGAGGTTGGCAAGTTCGGCGTTGCTTATCGGGAGTCCGTAATATTGGAACATCGCCCGCATGGCGGCGGTGATTATCGCTGAGGAACCGGCAAGTCCCAGCCGGTTGGGAATGTCGCTTTCATAACGGATGGTGAAGTTGCTTTTTTCCGGGGAGTGACCGTGTTTTTTGCAGTAGAGGTAAAACTGCCGCGCCGCCGCTTTCAACAACCGGATCCCGCCGTAGTAACCGAATGCATCGACCTTGTTATCCAAGTCTTCGAGATTTTTGAAAACGGTGTAATCTCTGGTCGAGGGCAGAAAGGTCAGCTCCGGGGTCTCATAAAGCTGGACTGAAGCCCGGTAGTTGTCGAAAACAAAGGCGATGGTCTTGCCGAAATAACCGTCGGAGGGATTTCCCACCAGCGCGGCGCGGGGGAATGCACAACTGTTGATAATCATGTGGTCACCCGAAGATAAAGATCAATGTCAGGGAAACGATCAGTGATGCGGCGATGATCCCGGCAACGAGATACCATTGGGAAGGCATGGTGACCTTGAGATCACTGCTTTCAGGTGACGACGTGGTGCTGCGGTGTGAACGCACGGCATCGAACTTTCCGTAAGCGTGAAAATATTTGAGCCGGAGGTGGTCGACTTTTTTCGCATATTCTGCCGGATGAAGGTGTTCTTTGTCCAGAGAACGCAGTTCGGTGAGCAACTCTTCGACACTGGTTCGGAAATCTTCCAGCGCGGCGTGGTAACTTTTCAGATATCCGGCATCGGCATCGGCAAAACTGCAGTCGCGCAGCAGGCGGCCTTCGAGATCGCGGGCTTCTCTGGCGGCATCATCATTGTCGCGTGACGATGACAGCTGCGGCAGAGAGGAGATGACGGAGCGTTCTTCTTTGGTCTGAATGTCCGGCTGCGGCTTCCGTGGCGCAGCGACAGGGGTATCCTGCGACGGTTCCGGCGTATCCGGAGCGGCACCGGAGTGCTGCCGTTCTTCGTAATTACGCTTGAGGCGGTCGCGCATATCGTAAAGATTGTCGCTGATAAATCCGTTTCGTGACATGGAAACTCTTTTCTGAAAACAGCTGCAGGGTCTCTTGGGTGCCTTGCAGCTGTAAGGTCCGGTTTATGTTCAGGCGTTGGCGTTCGGTTCTGCCTGTTCCGCCAGTTTGCGTTTCAGTTCCCGCTTGCCGATGGTGCGCAGGGCGCAGATGGCGGCGCGGGCGTTGCGGCGCGGAGAAACATTGCCCAGCTCCCACATGGAAACGGTGTGAACGGAGACGTTGAGCAGTTTGGCAAATTCGCTCTGAGTTAGTTTCAATTTGGTGCGGATGCGGTTGATACCGGCGGCGTTCAGGCGCAGTTTGGGCTGCTTATCTTCTTCCGCAGCGGCGGCGGCGGGGGCTTCTGCCGGAGCCGGAGCGGCTTTTTCCAGTTGGGCGATGCGTTTTTTCAGTTCAGAAATCGTCTGACGCTGATCTGCGATAGTTTTCTGCAGCGGAGCGAGAGCGATCTTGATCTCTTTTTTGGCAAGACGGCGAATTTCTTCATTCAAAACGATTTTGATATCCGGCATGATCTCTTCCCTTTCAGATTAGTGAGCTTTGCAGCGGTGTTTCTGCGAAGCAATGCCTTGTTTTTTGTACCGCAAACGTTACTTTTTGATCACATTTTTTTTATGCTTGAAGGAGTAAAATATATTACTTCTCATCCTTCCTTGATATAATATAGTACCTTTGGGTGAAAAAGTCAAATCCGCAAAGGGTTGCAACTGAAAAAATGATGTTTCAGTTTTACAGTTGTCACATGATGAATCAAATGTCCGGCCGGGAATTGGCTTTGACAATCGGAAAATATCTCCGTTCAGACAGCGGCAGAAAGTTTTGTTTTGAAAAATTTGCGGGATATCTGCATTTTTTTGTTGTAATTTTTTTGTAATATCAGCCGGAAGATGTTATATTAAAATACGGAAAGAGGAGTTCTTTTATCATGAATAAAGCTGTTGAATTGTTTACTGCGGTTCCCCGGAACCATAATTGCGCTCAGGCGGTCGCCGCCGGATGCGGATATGAAACTCTTGTTTCAGAGATGAAATCGTGCGGAGGGGGCAACGCCCCGGATAACTGCTGCGGCGCATTGTTCGCGGCAATGTGTATCGCAGGAAAAGAGCATGCCGATGCGCTGAAAGAGGAGTTTATCGGAACTTTGGGCAGTTTCCGCTGCCGGGAGCTGAAAGCGGCAAACCCTGCCGTTTCGTGCGTGGAGTGTGTGCGCGTTGCCGCAGAGTTGTTGGAAAAATATGAAAAGTGTTGAGTTCGCCATGGATAGAAAACGTTTGGAAGTTTATGCCGATCTTCTGGTCAAGCGGGGGATCAACCCCGATAAAGGTCAGGAGGTCATCGTCGTTGCCGGATTGGATGAGATAGAATTTACCCGGATGGTCGTGGAAAAGTGTTACGATAACGGTGCATCCAAGGTCATCGTCGAATGGAAAGACATGCCGCTTGCCCGGCTCGATCAGCTCCGGCAGAGCGAAGAGACCCTTTCCCATATCGAAGAGTGGGAGATAGCCAAGCTCAAGTGGCGCAGTGAAAAACTTCCCGCGTTCATCTGGCTGGATTCCGATGATCCGGACGGCATGGATGATGTCGATCAGGGAAAACGTGCCCGTTCCCAGATGGCGCGTTATCCAAAAATCAAGCCTTACCGCGATGCGATGGAGAACAAGTTCCAGTGGTGCATCGCCGGTGTTCCCGGTCTCCGCTGGGCGAAAAAACTTTTTCCGGAGCTGCCGGATGCCGTGGCGATCGAAAAGTTGTGGGAGGCGATTTTGAGTGCCGCCCGCGCCAACGGCGATGCGATCGCCAACTGGGATGAACACAATAAAACTGTCCACCGGCGGTGCGAACAGCTCAATGCTTATAACTTCAAAGAGCTGCGTTACCGTTCTTCCAACGGAACCGATTTCCGCGCCGGTCTGATCAAAGAAGGGATTTTTGCCGGCGGCGCAGAAACCGATCTTTCCGGCAGAGTTTTCAACCCCAATATCCCCTCCGAAGAGATTTTTACCTCTCCCATGAAGGGCGAAGCCGAAGGTCTGCTGGTGGCGACCAAGCCGCTGTCATGGCAGGGAACGCTGATCGAAGATTTCTCCATCCGGTTTGAAAACGGCAGGGCGGTTGAGGTCAAGGCGGCAAAAGGACAGGAAGCTCTGGAACGGATGATCGCCATGGATGAAGGTGCGCCGTATCTGGGTGAGTGCGCCCTTATTTCGTGGGATTCTCCCATCAACCGCAGCGGAATGATCTTTTACAACACGCTCTTTGATGAAAATGCCTGCTGCCATGTCGCTTTGGGCAGGGGGTTTGAAAACTGTATCCGGGATTACGCCGCTTACGATCATGAGCAGCTCCGGGCAATGGGAATAAATGACAGTATGATCCATGTCGACTTTATGATCGGCAGTGATGATCTTGAGATCGATGGTATAACCTCTGACGGAGAAAGTATTGCTGTGTTCCGCAATGGAGTGTGGTGTTTTTAATGCACGCTTCCAAGGAGAGGGCAGGGGATTTGCGGGAGATGAAATTCTGATGCAGAAGGTCAAATATCTGTTGCGGCGCGGCGTGGTGGTCATGACTATGGTGATGCTGATGTTCATATCAGTGTCGCTGGCGGTGCTGCTGGCAAAATATTCCAATGCCGGGTACATCGTGGCATGGCCGGCACTGGGGGATTTTGTACTGCCGTTATGCTTTGTGCTTCTGGCGCAGATATTCCGGAACCGGGTGTGCGCGGTGATCGCGGTACTGCTGGCGTTTGTCAATGTGATATTGCGCATCGCCACGTTTATCATCAGGCGGGAAACCTTTATGCCTTTCGGATTGGACACCTTGATACTCTTGTGGGAACATGCTGACCACAAAGGATTTCAGGCGGTATTGGGGCGTTATTACTACTTGTGGCTTTTTCCGTTGCTGGCGGTTGCGCTGGGCGTGATGATATTTTTCTGCACCCGGGCGTGGTATGAGAGCCGGAAGCGGCGGCGGGTCATTCCGAACAGCTGGATAACGGTCTTTGCGCTGCTGTTCGCGGTTTCGATTTTTTCCAGTACATTCTATGTCTGCACCACTGCCAGTGAAAAAGAACCGGATCAATATTCCATGGCACTGGTGCGCCCGACACCGGTGATCGTTGCGGATATCGCCGGCGGTATCGTTGACATGGCGATGAGTTCGATGAGTGAGTGCGGATTTTTCCCTGAGGATCTGCCGGCAGATTCGGCGGAATTGCTGGAAAAGCACCATATTTTCAACCGTAAACCGCAGGGCTGTGAAGTTTCCCGGGAACCATCTGCGTATGACCGGGTGATAATCATTGCCGTGGAATCGCTGGAGCTTGCCTTTCTCCGCAGTTTCAATCCGGCGATGCCGGAGGGCGTTACCCCGTATCTTGACCGCCTCTGCCGGGAAAATATTTCGTTTAAAAACTGCTTTACTGCCGCACAGCCGACCAGCTGGGGGCTGACGGCATTGATGATGTCCCGGCTGGATTACCGGCGGGAGTTGAAGAATCCGGGGAATCCGTCACTCTTTTCGATAAGCGGCAGGCTCGGGTTTGAAGGCTTTTACTTTTCGCCGGTCTCCGGATATTTCGGCCGTAACCGGGAAACCTATATGCGTTTATGGGGCGGAGAGATCAACAACTACTTTTTCTCCGAAGATTGGCGGAGCAGGTTCAATGCCAAGAGCCGCCACACCTGGGGGATCTCCGACCGTGAACTGTTTGGATCGGTGCTGAGCGTACTGGAAAAAGAGGATTGTCCGAAGCAGTTTATCGCGCTGATAAGTACGATAGACATCCATCCTCCGTACACCCGGGTGATCGACGGAAAGTGTAAAAAAGAGTTCAATTCGCCCTTCCTTGATTCTCTGCACAGTTTCGATCACCATCTGGAATATTTCCTCTCCCGGCTGATGAAGAATCCGGAACTTTACAACGAGCGCACATTGATCGTTCTGACGGCGGACCACTCTGCCACCCACGGTGAAAACTATCTTAAGCGCAAGGATTTCAATCCGGAACGCATACCGCTGGTTTTTATCACTCCGAACCGTCGGCCGCTGGAAGGGCTCGATGTGGAAAAATATTGCTCCTCCATCGACCTCACTCCGACACTGGTGCGCCTGATCGGCGGCAAGACGCCGCGCACCTTTATGGGCAGAGATTTGCGCGAAAAGAAAGATTGTGCCATTGCCTGGACTTCCGGGGATCGGATATTTTTTTATGACCGGAGCCGGGAGGAACCGTTGATCGTCCAGCTGGACGGCACCGGGAATGCGGACGAACCGGATGCGTTCAGGAAGATGGTTGCAGATTATTTCAGATTGTATTACCGTAAGTAAAGGGGAATATTATGTATAATTGTGTGATTTGCCGTTACCATGAGATTGCCACCAAAGGCAATAACCGCAATATGTTTGAAAAGTGCCTGGTGGAAAATATCCGGCGTCAGCTCAAACGCGCTGAAGTTGAATGTAAAGTTCTGCGGGTGCGGGGACGGGTGTGGCTGGAACCGGAAAACGGCGGAGCTTTCGACGATGCAACGCTGGAAAAGATCATTCGCGTACTGCCGGGCGTTTTCGGATTGCAGTCGTTTTCTCCGGCACTGCTGCTGCCGGTCGATCTGGAAAAGATCAAAGAGTGCGTGAGCAATGTCCTGCCGGATAAGCTCCGGGATTTCATCCGGACAAAAGGGAAGCCTTCGTTCCGGGTGCGGGCGCGGCGGAGCAATAAGCGTTTCCCGCTTACCTCCAAAGAGATAGAAATAGAATTGGTCACGCTTGCCGGAAATATGCTGGGCAACGATGCTTTTACCATTGATCTGGATGCGGCGGATATCACGCTCGGATGTGAGATACGGGATGAATTTTCTCTGTTGTACTTTGATATTTATGAAGGTGCGGGCGGGCTTCCTGTTGGAAGCAATCCGCGGGTGATGACACTGCTTTCCGGGGGGATCGATTCTCCGGTGGCGGCGTATTTGATAATGAAGCGCGGTTCGCCGACCGATTTCATCACCTTCCACAGTTCGCCGTATACGCCGCAGGAGACCGTGGATAAGGTTCGCAACATTGCCGTGAAACTCAACAGTTTCCAGCGCAACGGAAGATTGTTCGCCGTGAATCTTGCGCCGCTGCAGCGCGCGGTACGGGATTTCTGCAATGAACGTATGCGGACTGTGCTTTACCGGCGGGCAATGCTGCGTATCGCCGGAATGCTGGCAAAGAAGTGCGATTGCCGCGCGCTGGTCACCGGCGATGCCCTGGGACAGGTCGCCAGTCAGACTGTGGTGAATATGGATACGATCAACCGGGCAAGTGAACTTCTGGTCCTGCGGCCGCTGGTAGGTGCAGATAAACTTGAAACCATCCGCATTGCCGAAAAAATCGGAACTATGGAACTGTCAAAAGAACAGGTTCCCGACAGCTGTACCGTCTTTGCTCCGGCGAATCCCAGTACGGCGGTTCCGGCGGAGCTGGCGGAGCTGGAAGAAGCAAAAATCGCAAATTATGGCGAATTACTGGAAAAAATTGTGTCAGAAGCGGTGATTGAGGCTTGACAAAATGCGTTTGCGGAGTTAACTTTATTACATGGTGTTTTTTTAGTGATTTTTATTTGAGGATAACGGAAGAGTGATTAAAGATTCTGAATTTGTAATCAAACTGCTCCGGGAGTACGGGATGGTCGATGCGACTCAGGTTTACGCCGCCCGGAACGCAGCAATGGATTCCGGCAGTGATGATGTCGTCGGAGAATTGGTGAAAAACGGCATCGTCAATCAGGAAGAGCTTATCAATATGCTGGCGCAGCAGTACGGCATGGAGGTCATGGATCTGCATGAGTACGACATCCCGGAGGAGGTCATCCGCAACTTCCGCGGGGATTACGCCCGCTATTACAATGTCATCCCTGTGGCGATGGATGACCAGCTGTTCACCATCGCCATGGCAGACCCGACCAACGTTGAACTGCTGGATACACTGCGTTATCTCCTGGGCGGTGACCTTGATGCGGTCATCGCTTCCGAAGAGCAGATCACCGCTGCGATCAATAAATATTATCCGGAAGAAAATGAAGACGTTTCCAGTACGGACAAAGATGTCGATATCAGTGTCACCGACGAACTGGTATTTGATAAGGAGAGTGCCGATGATCCCGGCCGGGAAGATGATGATACTCCGCTTATCCGTCTGGTATCCAAGCTGATCACTGATGCGTACAAGATGCGCGCATCAGATATTCACTTTGAACCGCAGGAAAAACGTTACCGGGTGCGCTACCGCATCGACGGTGCGCTGCGGGAGGTGGATGGTCCGCCGAAGTATATGCAGGCGAACTTTACCAGCCGTATCAAGATCATGTCCCACATGGATATTACGGAAAAACGTATCCCGCAGGACGGACGTATCCAGATTTCCGTCGGTGACAAAGAGCTGGATTTGCGTGTATCTGCCATTCCGACGGTGTTCGGAGAGAGTATAGTTATGCGTATTCTGGACAAAAGCAGTATCCAGCTTGATATCCCGCGTCTGGGGTTTTATGCGGACGACTTGGAACTTGTTACCAAGATCATCAACTATCCGGACGGCATCTTCCTGGTCACCGGACCTACCGGTTCGGGTAAAACCACTTCGCTTTACGCATTTTTGAATACCATCAACACCACTGCGCGTAAACTTATCACCGTTGAGGACCCGATCGAATACCAGCTCCCCGGTGTCAATCAGGTGCAGGTGGACCGTTATGTGGATATGACCTTCGCTGCCGCACTGCGAAGTATGCTCCGTCAGGCGCCGAACATCATCATGGTCGGTGAAATCCGAGACCTTGAAACCGCTGAAATCGCCATCAACGCCGCTCTTACCGGTCACTTGGTGTTCAGTACTTTGCACACCAACGACGCCCCCGGCGCGGTGACCCGACTGGTGGATATGGGCGTGAAACCGTTCCTGGTGGCGACCGCACTGCGCGCGGCTATGGCACAGCGTCTGCTGCGGCGCGTATGCAAGGAGTGCGCAGAACCGTACACTCCGACGGCGGCAGAAAAACGTATTCTCGGTCTGAGCGATGAATACCTCGCCAATCACCAGTTCATAAAAGGTAAAGGCTGCCGCCACTGCGGTTTCACCGGATATCGCGGTCGAGTCGGTATTTATGAAATATTCCTTATTACGGAGGAAATCGCACGTCTGATCTTTGCCAATGAAACCAGCGGAACGCTCCGTTCTTTCGCCCGTAAAAACGGTATGCGGAGCTTGCGTGACGATGCATTGCGTAAAGCGGAAGCGGGTATCTCCACTTTGGAAGAGGTTATCTTTGTGACCTTGCGTGACGAAAATTAATATCTGCGAAAAGAGTATTTAAGATGATCGATATAAACAGTACAGCATTGATCGACTTGCTGAAAAATGAACGCGCTTCCGGTAATCCGGAGCTGTTGGAGCATTTGCAGGAGGTTGTCGAAGAGTGTGAGAGTTCGGGGAAGGGCGCGTTTCAGGTTATCGAGAACTTCGGCCTTTTTACCCGGAAGGAAATGCTTGAACTGATGGCGGAAAGCCTCGGTTCATATATATGGAACCCCAAACAGAACGACGTTTCGCGGGATGTGATCGATCTGCTCGATGTCAACACCGCCCGTGCCAACGGGGTCATCCCGGTGGACGATGCCGGCGGCGAGATCCACATGGCGATGCGGGCGCCGTTGGATTTTCAGGTAGTTGAATCGCTCCGCTTCATCATCGGCAGACCGATATTGGCGGTGGTGTGCGACCCGGATATGTTCGAGTCGGAACTTGACCGTTATTACCCGGAAAAAGAGGACTCCATTCAGGATATTATCGCCGAAATCGGTGCTTCGCATATCGAAGAAGAAGATATCCCCGATGAAGACAAGGCAAACGAGATGCCGATCATCAAGTTTGTGGATGTCGTTATCCATCAGGCGATCAAAGATAAGGCATCGGATATTCACTTTGAACCGTTTGAAAAGAACTTCCGTATCCGTTACCGGGTGGACGGTGCGCTTTATGAGATGCCACCGCCGCCGCGAAGCCTTGCCACACCGGTCATCAGCCGTATCAAGATCATCTCCGGCTTGAACATTTCCGAACGCCGCCGCCCGCAGGACGGTCGTATACAGCTGCGCTACAACGGCCGTCCGGTGGACTTGCGTGTATCCTGTCTGCCTACCAGTCACGGCGAATCTGTGGTGCTCCGTGTGCTTGACCGTACCGTGGTGAACTTGCAGCTCGATTCGCTGGGTATCGGTACCGATGTGCTGGCAAAACTGCGGGAACTTATTCAGCTCCCCAACGGTATTCTGCTGGTAACGGGACCTACCGGTTCGGGTAAAACGACTACGCTGTACTCCGCATTGAGCGAGATCAACAAAATCGAAGACAAGATACTTACTGCCGAAGACCCGGTGGAATACGATATCGCCGGATTGATCCAGTGTCCGATCAACGATGCTGTCGGCATGACCTTCCAGAAAGCACTGCGCGCATTTTTGCGTCAGGACCCTGACCGTATCCTCGTCGGTGAAATCCGAGACTTTGAAACGGCGCAGATCGCAATTGAAGCATCGCTTACCGGACACTTTGTGTTCAGTACGCTGCATACCAACGATGCTGCCAGTACCGTTACCCGACTTATGGATATCGGTGTGGAACCGTTTCTTATTGCTTCGTCACTGTGCGGCGTGCTGGCACAGCGTCTTATCCGCCGGGTATGCCCCAACTGCAAGACCTTCTATACGCCCAATGAAAACGATCTTGAACGGTTGAATCTGGAACCCGGGCAGGTCGGTGACCGCAAGTTCTGTTACGGTCGCGGCTGTGACTTGTGCAGCAATACCGGATACAAGGGACGGAAAGCGTTGACGGAGCTTATGGTCATCAACGATGAATTGCGCGAAATGATCGCCAATGAAACGCCCGCCAATTTGCTGCGTGACCGTGCGTGTGAACTTGGTATGCGGATGCTGCGTGAAGATGGTTTGCTGGCGATCTTCAACGGCGAAACTACCGTGGACGAAGTCGTCCGCTACACTTGATGTATGTGATAAATCAACAACAGTAAAACTGTTTTCAGAAAGGAAATTGTTTCTATGCCGCAATTTTTATACACAGCAATGGATGCTGCCGGTAAGGAGCAGAAAGGCAAGATCGTTGCCGCCAGTGAAGAGGCCGCAACAGCGGAACTCCGGTCGAAGAAACTTTATATCACTTCGATCCGGGCTGTCGTGGATACTTCCAAGAACAAAAGCACATCGCGCCAGGGGAGCGGGTTCAATATCAACCTCGGACCGATGGTCATCAACCGCAAGGATTTGACGGTGGTCACCCGTCAGCTGGCGATTCTGCTGGGCGCAGGTTTGCCGTTGATCCGGTCGCTGCGCACGCTGGAAAAGCAGTCGCAGAACCCTGCCGTGCGCGCGGTGCTGGGCAAGACTTGTGAGATCGTGGAGGGCGGTTCCACCTTTGCCGAAGCTCTGGCGCAGAATCCGAAGTCCTTTGATAAACTTTATCTCAACATGATCCGTGCCGGAGAGGCATCAGGTGCTATGGAAGTCATTCTCGACCGTCTGGCAAACTTTATGGAATCTGCCGCGCGTATCGCCGGTAAGGTGAAGTCGGCAATGATCTATCCGTGCGTGATTTTGTTCATCGCATTGCTGGCTCTGGTCGGTTTGATGATCTTTATCGTTCCGAACTTCAGTAAGATCTTCGATGACTTGCTGGAAGG
Organism: Lentisphaeria bacterium; assembly: GCA_017508135.1. Classification (GTDB taxonomy): domain Bacteria; phylum Verrucomicrobiota; class Lentisphaeria; order Victivallales; family Victivallaceae; genus UBA1784. The sequence goes on from JAFVZN010000010.1 coordinate 26,536, forward strand.
TGAACCGCTGCCGGGTATCACGCAGTTCCTTATCAACACCAGTAATACCATGATGAACCAGTGGTACTTCTACATTCTGGGCATCGTGCTGATCGTTGTTGCGTACAAGATCACGGTGAAGATCCCGCAGGGAAAATATGCGGTCGACTATTGTAAATACAACATGCCGTTGTTCGGACCCATCATTTCCAAAACTGCGATCTCCCGTTTCAGCCGTACTCTGGGTACGCTGATGAGTTCCGGTGTGCCGGTGCTGAGCGCGCTCTCCATCGTTAAAGATACCAGCGGTAACGAAACTGTGGCAAGCGCAGTGCAGAAAGTCTACGATGCGGTGAAAGAAGGTGAAGGTATCGCCTCTCCGCTGGGCAAGACCAAAATCTTCCCGGAAATGGTTATCAGTATGGTGGAAGTCGGTGAAGAAACCGGTAAACTGCCGGAAATGCTGGACAAGATCGCTGATACCTACGAAGAAGAAGTCAACAACGCCGTGAGCGCATTGACCTCACTTATCGAACCGTTGATGATCGTCGCGCTTGCCGGTATGGTCGGTACGATCGTTATCGCGCTGTTCCTGCCGTTGACCAAGATCATTGAGAAGATGTCCGGTTAGTATTTATGTTTCAAATTCTGGATATTGGCAATACCCACACCCGTATCGCCAATTGGGATGAGGGCAAGTTCAGCAGTATCACGGTCGTTGACACTGCTGAACTTACCGCAAACGGGTGTGATTTTTTGAAGTATCCGGCAGCCGCAGCGTGTGTCTGTCCGGAAATCAAAAAGCTGTTGGAACCGTGCGGAATAAATTTCATATCGGCATTGAATCAGCAGTCGCAGGTCGATTTTTCGCTGGTTGACCGGAATACGCTCGGTGCTGACCGCGTGGCAAATGCGGCGGCTCTGGCGGAATTTTACGAACTGCCGGGTGCTGTGATCGATTGCGGAACGGCGATAACATTGGAACTTGTCGATGAAAACAGACGTTTTGCCGGAGGTGCTATCGCTCCCGGACGGGCGTTGATGCGCAACGGTCTTGCGCTGGGAACCAGTCAGTTGCCCAAGAGCGGACTTCTGGAAAATATTCCTGATGCCCCGGGGCGGAACACGATTGATGCTATCGGTTTCGGTGTCGGACGCGGTGTTGTCGGCGTGGTTCGGGAACTCGCGTTGGCGGCAAAAGAGTTTCTGCCGTTGAAAACATTGATCCTGACCGGCGGCGATGCCGGATATTTCCGTCAGTGTTTGCCGGATGCTATCGTTCCGGGCGTAGAGTTTACACTTCACGGTGTGCGGCTGGCAGCCGGGATCAAGTAATCAAAGGGGGCGGCGATCTCGCTTTGCCGGAGCGCGGCGAGCGCAGCAAGGCGCGCTCCGGCAAAGCGAGATCACCGCCACTCCATCCGCAGCAAGCGCGCTCCGGCAAAGCGAGATCACCGCCCCAAAAAAGCAAAAAAAAATCCCCCAGTGGGGGATTGGGGATTGCACTTACTTGACGTTGACAAGTTTTCCACCGCTCTTGGCGGATTTGTGCATGGCGATACAAGCGCGCAAATTGCGCAGACCGTCTTCAGCATTCAACGGCTTGCCGTCGATGATCGACTGGGCATGCTTGGAAATGATCTGCTGATAGATGTTGGGGAATTTGCGGGGACGCAGGTGTTTGACACCGTCGGCACTTTCCATTTCCAAACGCTGGGCGTAAGGTTCATCCGGAGTTCCGGAGAGCTGGAACATGGTTCCGAAGCCGCGCAACACCGCCGCATCACCGTAGATTTCAAAACCGAGGTTGCTCAACGTACCGATCAAACCGCCGCGGGCTTCGGAGAAGGCGACCTTGAAGGAACCGACCTGACCGTTTTCCAGCGTGAATTTGATGTAGGCACCGTCTTCAGCAACGATGTTCAGGGTCTTGGGCAGATAAACCGCCTGGACGGACGCGATCTTGCTGTTGAAGATGAATTCAGCCATGTAAACGCAGTGCGAAGCCACGTCTCCGATGGGACCGCCCATTTCTTCGATTTTGCTGCAGCGCCAGGTGGCAGCTTCCTCCGGAGATGCTCCAAAGAGGAACTCCATGTGGAAACAGCTGTCGCCGACATTACCCAGCTTTCCGGCGGCAACATATTTGCGCGCCAGCTGGTTGAAGGCGTTGTAGACCATCATGTGGTCAACGGTGAGGCTGAGTTTTTTCTTTGCCGCCATTTTGACCATGGCAGAACCGTCGGCAACGCTGGTCGCCAACGGCTTTTCCGCCATGACATGCTTTCCGGCTTCCATCGCTTTGAGAGCGATGGAAGCGTGGGAAGCGTTATTGGTGGCAATGTAGACAGCGTCGATATCTTTGTCAGCGATAACAGCATCGATGGAATCGTACCACTTCAGATTCAAGGCTTCGGCAGCCGCTTTGCGGGCGGGGTTGACGTCAAACGCGCCGACCAGTTCCGCGTTGGGCAGACCGTTGAAACGGCTCTTGTCGCAGCCGAAACCTTCTTTGGCAATACGGTTTTCAGCAATACCGCCGAATCCGATGATCGCATACTTGACTTTTGCCATAGTTCAATCCTTACTTCATGTAAGCTTTGGCGACCTTGTTGAACGCATCGATGTAAGCCTGGATGTGTTCGACTTCATAGGTCGGGTGGGTGAAGAAGCTGATGGTGCGGTCGGTCATCCAGTTCGCCATTTTGCAGTTGAACTTGGTGTAGTCGATCACGCGGCTGCGGGGA
>JAFVZN010000055.1 GCA_017508135.1 Lentisphaeria bacterium
ACCGGGAGCCATCTGCGGTGCGGGAGGAACGGGCGCACCGGGAGCCATCTGCGGTGCGGGAGGAACGGGTGCACCGGGAGCCATCTGCGGTGCGGGAGGCACGGGCGCACCGGGAGTCATCTGCGATGCGGGAGGAACGGGCGCATCGGGAGCCGCCGGAGCATTGAGCTTAAATACAAAATTGCAAGACGGACAGCTGACATCCTGTCCGATAAAATCGGTTGACACCATCAGGTTTTCCTGACACTGCGGACAGTTAACGGTGAAATCGCCCATTTTTTTGTTCTCCTTGATTGGCAGTTACTTCGTTTCTTTGATCAAAAGCAGTTATTTGATACAGAAACTCCGTTGCCGGAGTTTCTGTTCAAGGACGGTAAGGTCAGCCGCAGTGGAAATATTTCTTCACCAGTGCCAGAATTTCGTCCTGATCACCGCCGATATCCTGACGCAGAGTGCGGTCATCAAAGGATTTCAGACCGGCGATGATGCCGTCCAGCATCGCGGGGGCGAAAACGCCTTCGGCTTCGTAAACCGCACGCTGAGCTTCCAGACATTCGGCAGAAGCGGCGCAGCTGTCGGGCAGCACGCTCAGGCGGTCAAGGATAGCTTTGTTCTCATCCTTGTGGATGTTGACGTTGACGTAGGTGTTTTTGGCGATTTCCAGCGCATCGGCGCGTTCAAAACCGTAACGGCACGCAACTGCCAGACCGGCAAGGAGCAAATAGACGTTGGCGGAACCGTCCGGAGAACGCATTTCCACCGTCTGCTTCTGGCTGGTATCGTAAGCACCGGAGGTTTCGCCGGGGTTCGCCTGACTGCAGAGATCTTTCTTGCTCGTCCAGCCCAGCGGCACGCGAACCAGCACGGAACGGTTGCGGTCGCCCCAGCAGACGTTGGTCGGAGCTTCCTGATGCGGAACCAGACGGAAGTAGGAGGTCGGATTGGTGTTGCCGAAAGCGGTGATGGACGGAGCCATCAGCATCAAACCGGCGATGGCGCGCTTGGCATCATCGGAAAGTTCTCCGTCTTTGAGCATCTGATTGATGCCGTCTTTGACCACGCGGAAGTGGATGTGCATACCGGAACCGGCTTTGCCCACGGTGATCTTGGGAGCAAAAGTGACATCCAGCCCGCTCTGGTACGCCAGATTGCGGATGACCCACTTGGCGATCATAAGCTGTTCGGCAGCTTCTTCGGCGTTGACCGGGAGAAATTCGATCTCGTTCTGCTCATAAACCATGCCGTTGAGGGTGAAGTTACCGACTTCGGAGTGACCGTATTTGATCATGCCGCCCGCCTGCGCGATGTAATTCATGCACAGCTGACGGAATTCGCCGAACTTGGCATAAGGAGCGGATTCGTGATAACCCTTCTGGTCGACAGCCGGGAAACATTCATCATCGGGAGCGATGACGTAGTATTCCAGTTCGCCCATCGCCTGAAATTCCATGCCGGTAGCTTTGCGGAAGGCTTCGCACGCTTTGTGCAAAGTGTATTCCGGGGAACTCGCCAGAAATTCGCCGTCCTTGTTGAAGAAGGAGCAGAGCATATTCAACGTCGGAAGTTCGCTGAACGGGTCCATGTACGCCGTGCGGAAACGGGGGACCACATAGAGGTCGCTGTTGTTGGCTTCGATGAAGGGGAACAAACTGGAACCGTCAACACGTTCGCCGCAGGAGAGGATCTCATCGAGGTACGCGGCATCGTTGATGACGAAGTTCAAGGTTTTCAGTCTGCCGTCACCGGCGGGATACTGGAAGTTGATGTGACGGATGTTTTCAGAGATCACCAGATCGATGATATCCTTCTTGGTAAATTCGGACGGAGCTTTGCCGATCTTGTCCACCAGACTGCGGCAGGAATAATTGTTGATAGCCATAAAGAAATCCTTTCAGTAAATGGCGTTGGTGATGTAATCCTTATAATTTACAGCAAAAAGTGCTTTATGTCAAGTTATGCTCCCGATTTATATTGATTTTTGTGTCAGTTGCATTTGAATTATCGAAAAGTGTCGCTATATTATTTGTATGTTTGAGAAATCTGCTCGTTAAATTGAATTATGTGGGTAAAAAATGAAAGAGAACAACTTTACTATCAATACTCTTCCTGCCAACGATATTTCCATCGGGATCAATCCCGCAACTCCTGCCGCACCGGCAGCTGCTCCGGCTCCCGCTCCGGCGCAGGAACCGCCCAAACAGCCCAGCATCTACGGCGAGATCCCGCAGATACCGACGATGGAAGCGGTCGAAGGGATACGCTTTGACTTCAACGACGGTATCCGTATTCTTTTTCCGCACAACGGCAAAGAGTACCATGTCACCTTTACCGACATCGATACCGGCATCATCCTTTACAGTGCCGACACGGTTCCTGGTGCCTATGTGACCAGTGTCAAGAAATTCTACATCCGTTTCCGGCTGATAATCCACGAAAAGGGCGGCACGGAGCCGATCTTCACCCACGATTACGACTGCCGCGACAAAGAGGTGATGATCCAGCTCCCCGTCGGAACTCTGGGCGACAGTATCGGCTGGTTCAGCTATGTGGAACGTTTCCAGCAGAAACACGGTTGTAAACTTATCTGTGTCATGACTCCGTGGATAGCGGATATCGTCAAAGCACAGTATCCGGATATCACCTTTATCACCACCGGTGAGACCAAAAATTACACCCCTTACGCCTGTTACTACATGGGGCTTTTCTTCCGTGGTGACGTTGACCACCAGCCGATCGATTTCCGTTATATCGGTCTGCACCGTACCGCCGGCTATATCCTCGGAGTCGATCCTGCGGACATTCCGCCCCGGGTCGACCTTTCCGCCCCCCGGCAGATCAAAGAAAAATATGTCTGTATCGCCGCGCAGAGTTCCAGTCAGGCAAAATACTGGAACAACCCGCTGGGCTGGATAACGGTGGTGAAATTCCTGAAAGACAACGGTTACCGCGTTCTCTGCATCGACAAGGAACGGGTCCACGGCACCGGATTGAATTGGAACTTCATCCCCTACGGCGCGGAAGATTTCACCGGCGACATCCCCTTGCAGGAGCGGATCAATCTGATCAAAGATGCCGATTTCTTCATCGGTCTGAGTTCCGGCTTGAGCTGGCTGGCGTGGTGCTGCAAGGTTCCGGTGGTGATGATCTCCGGCTTCACCCATCCCACCAACGAATTTGAAACTCCTTACCGTGTCATCAACTACCACACCTGCCACAGCTGCTGGAACGATATGCGGCTGGACTTCGACCACTTCGATTTCCTCTGGTGCCCGCGCCACAAAGGTTCCGACCGCCACTTCGAGTGTACCAAACTCATTTCGGCGGAGCAGGTGATAACCACTATCAGAAAAATTCCAACTTTCAAAGGCAATGATTAAATAACCGGAGCAGGAAAATGAGTATTTCTTACGAACAGGATACCGCATTGATTTTAAACAGTGATCTTCTGGAGAAAAACTCATTTTCTGTATCCGGCGATATGGATGAGCTTGCCGGGGATGTGTTGTTGACATATACTGTACCGCAAGCGGAATATATGTACGGTTGTGTCGCCACCTCCGTCGGAATGCTTCTGGGCTATTATGACCTTTACGGTTACAACGGTTATGATATGTCCGACCTTATTGCCGGGACGGTCAGTGTCAACTCCCGCGGCAGTGACAGCGGCAGTATCTATGATATGGATGATCCGTCGCTGCTGGCGCAGTTTATTGCTTCGGACGGGTATGTTTCCCGGTTTGTTGAACAAACTCCCGCCGATGAAAAGCAGTACACTTTTGCCGGCGGCGATGTCAGTAACGGATTGAATGTTTCCGCCTGGGATTCGCTTGCCGACTATCTCGGGACCGGGCAATACTGGCGCAACAACAGCGATCTTTCGACCAGTCACTACTTCGGTACTCTGGCGATGATTTCCCAATCTTCACAAACATATTCGGTCAGCGGCACCGCTGTTCCCATAAAATATATCGACTTCAAATACGGATTGTCGCTCTATGTGGCATCACGGGGTTATGAACTCAGTGCAATAAATACGGCATCGTATCAGAGCGGCGACTTCACTTTTACCGATATCAAAGCGGAAATAGATGCCGGCCGTCCGGTGCTGATCTCCATGAACAGTGGAAATTACGGTCACATGGTACTGGCGTATGGTTATAACGCTTCCACGCAGGAGATCATCTTTGACGACACCTACCACAGTGATTGCCGGATGAGTTTCAACGGTACATATTTGTACAGCGGAAAAAATTATTCCATAAGCGGCATGACCGCAGTCGTCTTCAATACAGGCACACCGGAACAACTGCTTCCGGAGTTGGAGATAAGCACTTTCTCCATGGTCAGCAGTGCCACGGACAAAGAAGCACTGACGTTGAGCTTTACTGTTACCAACACCGGGTATGCTTCTTCCGGCGCAACGGTCTGCCGCCTCTATGACGGCGGCAATCTGCTTTATACGATAAATATTCCGGCACTGCCGGTAAATTCTTACAGCTCTGCCAATATCACTCTGCCCTCTCTGACTGCCGGTATCCACAACATCCGTCTGATATTGGATGAAAATAATGCCGTCACTGAACTGGATGAGAGCAACAATGTGTTTACGCATACACTTACTGTCACCTCCAGTGCCCTGCCGGATCTGTTTGTCAGTGCGCTGGCAGTGAGCGGAGAAAATACGGAAGATGATGTCGTTATCAGCTTTACCGTGGCAAACGGCGGCGCGGCACCTGCCGGAAGTTTCACCATCGGCATCTACAACGGCAAGGACCAAATAGGAACGGTTGTTGCCAATGCCTTGAACAGCGGCGGAAGTTTTTCCGGCACCTTCACCATCGCCGCCGGAACGCTTCCGGTCGGAACTTACGATATTGCGGTGAAAGCCGATGATGCAGATATTATCGCTGAAAGCAGCGAAAACAACAATATCCGATCCCGGAAGCTGACTTTGAGTGAACCTCCGGTGCATCCGGATGCGGCAGAAAATAATGACAGTTGGGGAAATGCATACGATCTCGGCAGTGCCGATTCCGGTGCGGCACTGGCAAATCTGACCTTTCATAAAGATGACCTGGCGGATCATTATCGCTTCTCTTTGAGTGAAGCGGGATATATCACTGTGGCGTTGACCTCCTCCGGGGTGTTGCCACAGTGGACTCTCCTTGATGCCGGAGAACAGGTGATCGCCCCGGATCACACCGGAAATTCTGCGCTTCTTGCGGCGGGAGAATATTATTTGCAGATAAACAGCAACGGCGAGGTCATACGGAACTATTCGCTGGGGATCACCCGGCAGGATATTGCGCCGCATCTGGAACTTTCCGGAACAGAAAACCGTCTGAGCTGGCAGCAGGTCACAGGTGCTGACGGTTATGTGGTCAAATATTACAATGCGGCGCACGATGCGGCGGTATCGCTGAAAGTTTCCTCCTGTCAACTGGATGTATTCAATCCGGACCCCGGAACGCATCAATGGGAGATGGCGGTTGCCGGAGATGCCGGATCCATCCCCGGCGGAACGGTCAATGCTTCCGCCCGGGAAGAGTCAGCCGAACTGATTTCCTCCACTGCCAACGGCTGCGATGATATCTTCTTTGCCGACACGGAATACGGGTGCTGGGACAAATTTTTCTATGCCCGGCACGCCGGTCATGCCGGGATCTGGGAGGGAACCGGAGAAATGGTGGCACTGGAAGGAAAAACACGGTTCGCTGATATCATTACCGGGTCAGCGGACTGTGCCGTGCTGATATTGAGTGATTTCAACGGCGGAGATGCCATCTTTGTCGATGATATTTATACGGCATTGCCCCACGATGTACCGGAGATGCAATGCCGTCTGGCGGCGATCGATGAAATACGCGCCGGTGCCGGAGATGATGTTATTGATCTGACCAGTGATGAATATGATTACGCTGACGGCATCACCATTTACGGAGGTGACGGTAATGATGTCATCTGGAGCGGCAGTACGGCAAGCCGTCTCTTCGGCGATGCCGGTGATGACCGCATGATCGGCGGTGCGGGTAATGATATTTTTTCCGGCGGCAGCGGCGGTGATGCCATACATGGCGGCGGCGGAGAGGATATTTTCTGCTTCGGAGCGGAGTGGGGATGCGATCAAGTTGAACAGCTTTCCGGCGGCAGCGTGACGTTGTGGTTCGCTTCCGGAAGTATGGGGAACTGGGATGCCTCTGCACTTACATACCGCGACGGAGATGATACCGTGTCTGTTTCCGGTGTGGATGCCGGAGCGGTAACGCTCAAATTCGGCGATGATACTTCGGAAACCTATGCGATGTTAGCGGAAAACGGTTTCTTCAACTCCGCCGTTACCGGAAAAGTCTGGGAAGCAGAAGGCGCGTTAGCGTAAAAATTTCTCTCCAATGGTGGTATTTCCCGGAAAGTGTGCTATATTTGATGCAATATGCTTTAAAAACATCAATTGAAAGGATGATAAAATGAATAATCCCGGTTGGGTCGACCTTCAGGTCAACGGACATAAAGGAGTTGATTACAGCGATCCGGAGTTGACAACAGATGATTTTATCCGTTCCGCAGAGGCACTTATTGCTGACGGAACGGAAATCTTCTGCCCGGTCATCATCACCCGCCCACTGGAAGTTTTTCAGCGCAACGGTGAACTGATCCGGAACGCGGTGGAAAAATACGGCTTGCAGAAAAATATCCCCGGCCTCCATTATGAAGGCCCGTTCATCTCCAACGTTCCCGGTGCCGTCGGTGCCCACAATCCCGATTGGACGTTGACTCCGTCCGCCGCCAACGTCGATAAACTCCTTGCCAGCGCGCCGGGTTTCGTCTCCATCGTCACGCTGGGAGCCGATGCGGCAAATGCTGCTGAAGCCATCGCCCGCCTCAAAGAGTGCGGTGTCCATGTCAGTGTCGGTCACCACATGGCAAATTATGCTCAGGTCAAAGCCGCTGCCGATGCCGGAGCGGAACTGCTTACCCACCTCGGCAACGGCTGCCCCAATCTCCTTGACCGCCACAACAACCCGGTTTGGGCGGGGCTTGCCGAAGAACGCCTGACTGCCATGATAATCACCGACGGTCACCACCTCCCCGGCGAACTGGTAAAGATCATCATCCGCAGCAAAGGCGCGGATAAGGTCATCGTCACCAGCGATGCTTCCAGCCCCACCGGTCTGCCGCCGGGCAAATATGTCACCCTCGGCGTGGAAGCGGTGCTGGAAGCCAACGGCAAACTCCATATCCCGGAACGTAAATGTCTGGCAGGTTCCGCCTCCACGATGGCGATGTGCATGGCATTTCTGGATTCCCTCGACTTCCTCAGCAGCGATGAACTCCGTATGGTCGGCAGAGACAACGCATTGAAGCTGCTGGGTAAACTCTGACACTAAAAGGATATATCACTATGAGCAGAATCGGCACCATTTCCCGCGTTACCGGCGAAACTGATATCAAAATCACCATCAACCTTGACGGCGAGGGGAAAAGTTCCATTTCCACCGGCATACCGTTTATGGATCACATGCTGACCCTCTTTGCCAAACACGGATTTTTCGATCTCGACATCTGCGCCAAAGGCGACCTTGAAGTGGATTATCACCACACAATGGAGGACCTCGGACTGGCGATGGGTGAAGCATTCGCGCAGGCGGTCGGTGATAAAGCCGGTATCCGCCGTTACGGAAACTTTCTTTTGCCCATGGATGAAACTCTGGTGCTGGTCGCACTGGATATCTCCGGCAGATCCGGACTTTATTATGATGTCACTCCGCCGGCACCTTATGTCAAGGATATCGATGCCCGGTTGTTCCATGAATTCTTTCAGGGATTCTGCATGAAGTGCGGTCTTAATCTCCATTTCAAGATGCTGGCATCTGCGGAAACGCACCACCTCTTTGAAGCGATGTTCAAAGGCTTGGCAAAAGCTCTCGATCAGGCAACGCAGTACGACAGCCGCGTAAAGGGCGTACTCTCCACCAAAGGCGTACTGTAAAACCACGTATGCCAACAAAAAAACGAACTGTTGCAAAATGACTTTGCGGGGAGGGGAAAAACTTTTTTTCACGTGAAAAAAAGTTTTTCCCCTCCCCACACCCCACCCCTTTTCAAAAAAAGCGGTGTATGTTTGCTCCCGTTGGTCGCAAAACGAAAAATAATTTATCACATCCATACTCGCGCAAGCGAGCACTTCACGTTTGCCGTAAGGCGAACACTTCACATTGCAAAGCAATTCTTCACGACGGGTGAAATCCGTCTCTTCACATCCACCACCCCACCCCTTTTCAAAAAAAGCGGGGTATTGCCGCTCCGTTGTCGCGGCAGAGGCTCGCAGTGCGGCGGCGAATTGTCAAAATATTAATCGTTACTTTCAGCTTTTGCCCGTCGTATGAGTTCCTCTTCTTCCTGCCGTGCTTTTTTGAAAAGTTTAATGAGTTCCGCCCGGACTTTCGGATCAGTCACTTCGTAGCTGGTGCTGTAAACATTGATAAATCCCATGTGGGTCGCAGTTATCCAAACCGCACCTTTCTCCGGAATACAGCGCAAACTGTAAGGCATCCTGTCGGCGGTGTACATGGAAACTCCCGGGATACTGTGCCGGTCATAGAGTCGGCTGAATTTCACCGGAATATTGATCTTCACCGGAGTTTCCATAATTTTTGTGATCGGCAGATCATTTACCCGGATATAGCCGAAATACCATATTGTCAGATAGATGATCGCATTCAGCGCATAAATTCCGATTATCACCAGTAACGGTATAACGATAAAGTTTCTGACAATTTTTTTCATAACCGATCTCCGTTTTGTCTCAATATAGCATCCTGATAACAAAAAATCAAATCACTTCTGCGGATAAAATATTTTTTCGCCTGAACCCACGGCGGCGAATTGTCAAAATATTAATCGTTACTTTCAGCTTTTGCCCGTCGTATGAGTTCCTCTTCTTCCTGCCACGCTTTTTTAAACGCTATATTCCCATTGAGGGGAGATAATTTGATAAGCTTTTTGCGACCAACGGGAGCAAAAAATACTTCGCTTTTCCCGGAAGGGGTGGGGTGTGGGGAGG
>JAFVZN010000056.1 GCA_017508135.1 Lentisphaeria bacterium
AACTACCCTGGTCGCCGTCAGGCGACACATACTCCAGTAAAGCTTATAGGCGGTGATATCGCACCGCCGGGCGGGTTTTGCAAGCGAGAAGCGAGGGGAGTGGACTTGCGTCCTCGACCCGAGCGGCGAGCGCAGCAAGGCCCGCTCCGGCAAAGCGAGATCACCGCCACTCCATCCGCAGCAAGGCGCGCTCCGGCAAAGCGAATCACCGCCCCCACGCCCCCCGCCCCCCCTTGCGTTAGCTGCCGCTCTGCGGAGTACCTCTTGGAGCGGGGGAGGATGCCTGCGGTTTTATCGATGTACAAGCAAAACGCTTACTTACTCTTCTTTTCGTTGATAAAACTGATAAGCTCTTTCCGTTTCGGGGTCATGGAATAATCGGTATTGATCTTTTCGACGATCGCTTTCAAACGGGCTTCTTTATCTTCTTTATCTTCCGGCTCGAGCTCAAACTTCTTTTCAAGGATCTCAAGAATACCATCGAAGTTGGACTCTTTGAACTTTTTATCCTTCATCAGCTTGGCGATCTCCGCCGCCTGTTCTTTACCCTGTGCGGCCTTGGCACGGGAAGCCTTTTCCCGTTCCCCACGCTTGGAATTGATCAGTCTGATCAACTGATTTCTGGTTCTGGCATCAGGATATCTCTGATTGATTTCAGCTATAACGGAGTTACAGCGTCCGCGCAATCCCAGGCTCCGGTTTTTCGTGGTTCCGAAATGCTTTTCCAAAACCACCAGCAGTTTGTAGATATCACCGGCAGAACCCTGTTTGAGAAATTTTGCGATTTCGGCATCCTGAACCTTGGCGGCAGCGGCCTTTCTGGCACGGGCCTGACGATCGGCGATTTTCTTGTTTGCGGCAGCTTTTTTACTGTCAGCGAGGGCCTTTTTTTTGGCAGCTTCCCACTGGGCGATCTCATCTTTGATCGCCTCTTTTTCTGTATCGGAAAGGTTTTCAAGGTTGAGATACCCCATACCATCGGCATGAGTGATCTGGATACCGCGCTTGGTGATCCGGGTTATCTGCACCTCCCGGTACTCACCCAGACGGGCAAACTTTTTCGGAGCCGCCTCCAGTGACATTCCCACAACTGCGACCAGGACAAGAACTGCAAATATGCGCATGATTTCAAACTCCTTTTTTGTCAATGAAATTATTCGTAAACTTCATCCAGCGACCACTTTCCGGTGGTCACGACATCTTCATAGATCCACTTGCCGTTGGTAAAATCCGGAATGGGCATCGGCATACTGCCGCAGGCGATGGACTGTTCGGAAAGGCAGGTCAGACACATCCACGCTGCGCAGTCGTAAACGTCGATCGGCGGAGTGGAACGGTTGCGGACAGCTTCGCAGAAAGCCTGAAGGGTCAACGCATCCATACCGCCGTGACCGCCGACAACATTTTTCCGGAAATCTTTCCAGATGGGGTGGTCGTACTCTTCATACATATCCGCGATCGGGGTCCATTCGTGCGCCATGTAAGGATTACCGGCAACGTCGATTTTCTCATATTTGGGGCTGATACCTTCGATATAGATACCTTTGGCATCTTCCAGCCAGATACCTTTGGTTCCCTGCACGCGGCAATCGCGGGAATAGGGACGCGGCAGAGAAACACCGTGAGTCATGGTGATAGTTTCGCCATTGGCACATTTGATAACGGTGGTAACGATATCGCCCTGATTGTAAACGACTTTACCTCTGCCGGAGCGTTCAGCTTCCAGCATGAATCCGCGTCCTTTGCTGGCGGTACTGGTCAGAGAGACGAAACGGTTGCCGCGGTTGATGCGGAGGATCTTGGCGATGGGACCGATACCGTGGGTCGGATAAAGGTCGCCGCAGCGGCGGAAGTTGTGAACGGCACGTTCCGCGCGGTTGCCGTCATCGCGCGCCATTTCGGCGAGGTCGTGTTCATAACCGCAGGAGCAGTGGATAAGTTCACCGAACATCCCCTTGCGGACAAAGTTTAAAGCCAGCAGTTCGTTGCGACCGTAGCAGCAGTTTTCCAGCATCATGCAGGAAACGCCGGTCGATTCAGCGGCGTGAACCAGATGCCACAATTCGTCGACACTGGCGGCACCGCCGACTTCGATACCGACATATTTACCGTGGTTCATCGCGTCTTCGGCGATCTTCAAATGGGAGTTCCAGGAGGTCGGAACCAGAACCGCATCGACATTATCAGAGGCGATCAGAGCGCGGTAATCTGTGTAAGTATCCGGCTTGGGAGCGTTACGCGAAGCCATGATACCGAGGATACGGTCGATCCTGGACTGCTGAACGTCGCAGATCGCGGTCACTTCGATATCCACCTGCCGCAGTTCGTTAAGGGTTGCCAACAATGTTTCGGCGCGGGCGCCGAGACCGATCACACCAAGTTTTACGATCTTTCCCATTTCAACATCTCCGGAATTATAAAAAACGCTTTTTGATAATATAGTCGTCTCGGGATGAAAATGCAAGTTTTTTTGTTATATTTTACACGATGCCGGCGAACAATGGCTTGAAAATGAAGGAAAGCGGTTGTAATTTATAACATTCGACCTGAATTTTCACAAACGCAAGGAACACTCTGGTTATGAAAAAGTTATTTATTTTCGCAGTGACAGCCGCCGCGCTGCTGCTCCATGCTGAACCGCTGTTTTCCAACGGCAAAACCGCGTGGAAGATCGTTATGCCGCAGAACTCAGATCAGGTGATGCAGTATGCCGCAGAAGAACTTACAACTGCATTGCAGAAGATTTCCGGAGTAAAATTCGCAGTCTCTGCGGATGCCGGAAAGAAGTTCAACATCTTTATCGGGACCCCGCAGAACTCCGCCGTCATCGGCAAACTTGAAACCGCGCTCAAACTGCCCGGTCCCGATGCGATCGACACCGTTGCCGTCTATGCAATGAACAACAACCTTTATCTCGCCGGAAACAATCCGCGCAGTGTGCTGTATGCGGTCTACGCATTTTTACAGAACCAGCTCGGAGTGCGCTGGTACTGGCCGGGAGATGACGGCGAGTTTATCGTCAAGCGCAAAACTTACACCCTCCCTGCCGCGCTGAAATACAACTACACCCCGCCCTTCAGGATCCGGGCGTTTTCCCCTTGCCACTGGCACCGCCATGTTCCGACGGAGATCTGGCTGGCGAGAAACTTTCTCAACGGCGACTCCCGTACCATATCCATCCGGGACAAAGCCGGATTCGTCCGCATAACCGGCGGACACCGGGTCACTGTTTACAATGCGAAGAAGCTCTTTGACCTCAAGCCGGAACTCTTTTCACTTATCGCCGGACGCCGGGAGCGGTCCGGTTACGCCGGATGCTGGTCAAATCCGGAATTCACCCGCCAGGTAGTCGACAACGTTGCCAAACTTGTGGAGAAGAACAATGCTGAAATACTCAACATCTTCCCGGCGGACATCACCCAGCGGTGCGAATGTGAAAAATGTACCGCCACCCCTGACCGGTCCAGCCGCTGGTTCAACTACTATCATGAGCTGATAACCCAGCTTAAGAAACGGTTCCCCAAACTGAAATTTGCCGGTATCGCCTATCAGGAGTACCGGAGCATCCCCAAAGCTGAAGTCAAAGGACTGGAGTATGTGGAATACTGCCACTACAACCGCTGTTACGCGCACAAGCTCGATGATCCCGGTTGCCAGATAAATGCAAAGAGCATGAAAGAGATCCGCGCCTGGAAGAAAAAAGCTCCCATCGGCATCTACGGTTATGAGTTCGACATCTTCAATCCCTCCACGATGCTTGCCAACTGGAAATCCACCGCCGACTCCATGCGCACCTACCGGGATCTGAAAGTGGTGCGGATGAAAACTGAAATGACCGTCTACTATCCCAAAAACACTCCGCGCGCACAGCTTGCGCCGCAGATCAACCGTATTGCCAACTGGATGTGGGCTCAGCTGGCGTGGAATCCGGATGCCGATGTCAACGCACTGCTCAAAGATTGGTGCAATACCGTTTACGGCAAAGAAGCCGCGCCTTTCATGTACGCTTATCTGGATGAGATGGCGACGGCGTGGCAGACCCAGAAGAACCATCCGACCTACTTCGGCAGAACTCCGGTCGGAACGGTCTCATATCTTTTCAACGACAAGCGGATAAAATTCTGCCGCACCCAGCTTGCCAAAGCGGCAAAAGCGGCAAAAAAATCCTCCAAACGTCATCAGGACGAAGTAAAATTGGAGACGGAGATCTTCTCTGCATGGGAAAAATACTACAACCTTGCCGGAGCCAAGCCGTCCGTTATGATCCCCTTTCAAAATGGAACAGAAGATTTCTCCCGCGCGCTCGTCCTGCCGCTGAAAGTCAAGGAAAACAAAAAAGGCAGCAAGGCGAAACCGACCACGATGAAAGCGTTCTGGAACGATGATGCCCTCCACCTTGAAGTCACCGCCATGGAACCGGATATGAAAAATCTCCGCATGACGGCGAAAGAGCATGACGGCAATGTCTGGAAAGATGATTCCGTAGAGATCCTTCTCGACCCCGGCGACGGTCAGCCTTTCCGTCAGCTCGTCGTCACCGCCGGAGGGACCCGTTACGATGCCATGGCCAACGATGCAAGTTTCAATCCGGACTGGAAGGCGACCGTGACCCGTTCCCGCGACCGGTGGACAGCCGCCATCACCCTGCCCTTTACCAGTTTCGGCGGTAAGGGCAAAAAATCCTGGCAGCTGATGGTCATCCGCAACAGCAAACCTGCGGCGATCGGTTTTCCCGTTCCCATGCACATGGACATCTCCAGTGCCGGAACCATCTGGTTCAGCAGGAAGGCTTCTGCCGACAAGACGATGGCATTCATCTCCAAAGCCAATTCTCCGTCAGCCTTTGACACTTACCGGAACTTCTTCTTTGACGGCGGCTGGAACTGCGACGTCGCCAGCGGGGAAAAGGCGGCAAGCGAACTTGACCTTTCCAACAAAAAACTTATTCTGCTGGAATCGTATCAAACCCGCTTCTCCGATAAATTCTGGTCGGAAAAGATCGCACCGGCAGTGAAAAATGGAGCGACCCTTGTTATCCGCAGTTATTTCTGGCTGGATATGCTGGGCAAATCCCTCGGTGATCCATCCTATGCGGTCAGATGTAAAGAGGACAGCCACAAGATCCGCCGTCCGGTATCTTTCGCCCCCGGGTTCGTCAACAATGTCCACGATCTCAAGAAGCGGTACCGCAGCTGCGGAACCGTCACCTTTTACCCCAAACGTCCGGAACTCTGGACTCCGCTGGTCACGCAGAAAACTAAAAACGGTTCCATCGGCAATGCGGTCATCTGCCGCAAATTCGGCAAGGGTAAAATAGTTATTATCGGACAGCCGCGGGGAGGACTGCTCATCCTCGACAATATTGTGGCATACGATCCGGAAAAATAATATAACTGCAACACGGGATATCTGGAAAAATAAGTCGATTTTTTTCCAACAGAAAACTTGTATTTGCACAAAGTATGCACTATTTTAAGTAACATGGTGTGATTCCCGTAATTAATTAAGGAGAGAATGTTATGTCAGATTTTATCACCAAATGTCCGCAGTGCGGGATGGATGTTTCCGCGAAGCAGGAATGGATCGGAATGACGGTCGCCTGTCCCGGATGTCAGCGCAACTTCGTCATTCAGCAGCCGGGAATGAATGTTCCCCCGCCGCCGCCCCAGTCCCAGCAGGGGTTCGGTCAGCCCCAGATGCAGCCGGGAATGAATGTTCCCCCGCCGTTCCAGCCGGGATATGGTCAACCTTACGGTGCCGCGCCGATGCCCCCCTCCGGTATCAACGTGACAAACTCCAACTGGTATATCGACTACAATGAAGCTCAGCAGGTGAAAAAATACTACACCATCATGTGGATTTTGCTGGCAGCAAGTCTCGTGACCTGCGGTTTGACCGCAATTGTTTCAGTCGTGTACTTTTATATCCTGCTTTACAAGTTCTGGAAATTCATTCCGAACCAGAATGTTGCCACGCCGCGTGAGGCAGTCGGATTCTGCTTTGTTCCTTTCTACTGCCTGTATTGGTACTTTATTACATACCGTAAACTGGCGGATTTCTATCAGCAGTACACCTCTGCACCGATCGGTACTTATGCAACGATCTGCGCCGTCTGCGGTGTCCTCAACTCCATCCCGTATATCAACTTGCTCAGCTCTATTGTCAGCCTCATTTTCAGCTTGCTGCTTTTCAACACGCTCAAGAATATCGTGGTGGCGATCGGCAACAACTCTTTGAACAACGGTGGAACCAATTACGGTGCTCCTGCCGCCCCCGGTTATACCAACTACTGAGCAGGACAATTTGCAGGATGCCTGAGTGCGCGGACTGCAATTGCAAAATGGCTTTGCGGGGAAGATAACTTTTAAAAAATAGGTTATCTTCCCCGCTCTTTCTTTGCGTTGGCGGCCGCTCTGCGGAGTACCTCTTGGAGCGGGGGGGTGGATTCGGAGCAATAGATCACTGGCTTGATGTGGGGGCTCCTCGCCCCCACTCCCCCCGGCAGGGCGCGCAAGCCCTGCACCGGAGTTGGGAGATGGTATGCCGGGCTTCTACGGCTATTCTGAATGTGCCAAAATTGCGAAAAATCTGTCGCCTTTTATGGCGGCAGATTTTTCACTATTTTGTCACGGTTCCGCCCGCGGGGGCCCTCACGTCCCCCGCACCCCCTTGCGTTGGCTGCCGCACTGCGGAGTTCCACTTGAAGCAGGGG
>JAFVZN010000057.1 GCA_017508135.1 Lentisphaeria bacterium
GATCTCGCTTTGCCGGAGCGCGCCTTGCTGCGCTCGCCGCTCGGGTCGAGGACGCAAGTCCACTCCCCTCGCTTCTCGCTTGCAAAACCCGCCCGGCTGTGCGATATCGCCGCCTATGGGCAGAACTGGAGTGTGTGTCGCCTGACGGCGACCAATGTAGTGGTGATGTGCGCCGCTTGCGCGGCTTATGTTTTTCGGCGCGGGCGGAGTGGGCTGGCGGGTGTGTCGCCTGACGGCGACCAAAGTAGTGGTGAGGTGCGCCGCTTGCGCGGCTTATGTTTTTCGGCGCGGGCGGAGTTGGCTGGAGTGTGTGTCGCCTGACGGCGACCAATGTAGTGGTGATGTGCGCCGCTTGCGCGGCTTATGTGTTTCGGCGCGAGCGGAGTGGGCTGGAGTGTGTGTCGCCTGACGGCGACCAATGTAGTTTGTTATGTGCGCCGCTTGCGCGGCTTATGGTAAGGCTGGCGCACTGCGGAGTGCCACTTGGCGCGGGAGTTTTCCCGAAGCAACGTCCGACGGAAAACCTCGCGGGAGCAAGCGAGATTGACGACTCTTGCAGTTGACAAAATCATCTTGTGCCGCTATATTAAAGACGAAGTGTAAAATTTTGAACTCCGGATGTGAATATGCCCTCAAAAATCCCCAAACGTCTTTCCATGCCCCGGGTTATTAAGATACTCCGGCTTTTTTACGTTCAGCGTTACGCGGAAAAGTTTCATGCGGATGAGAACTATGAACTGCTCCATATCATCGACGGTTCGATGAAACTGATTCTGGAAAACGGCGAAGAGTATCACGCCGGAAAGCAGGATACGCTGTTCATCCCCCGCGGTGTCCGGCACAAAGATATTTTCGATGTCAAAAGCGGCGTTGAAGTCTTTCACCTCTCTTTCAACTGGCAGGAAGGCAGTAAATTTTTTGCTTCTGCCGCCCCGGATTGCCTTCGTTCCCTGCCTTCCAAAGAAAAGAATGAACTTCTGCTGCTGTTTGGTATGATGCGCCTTGATATGTACAATGACACTGACAACCTCGTTATCGCCGATGCCCGTCTTGCCCATCTGCTGGCGATCGCCTGGCGCAACGTCTTTCCGGATGTGAAAAATGCCGCCGCTCCCGAGGCGGACAACTACTCCAGGATGGTCAACTTTGCCCACAATTACATGACGGCACATCTTTCTGAACATATTGATATTGACGGTGTTGCGGCTTATTTGCGTACCAGCAGGTCGACATTGCTCCGGGCGTTTCACTATGCCAGCGGTATGAGTTTCACTTCTTATCTGCGTTCGATCCGGATGCAGGAGGCGTTCTATCTGCTCCGGGAACGGGCACTCAATGTGGCGGAATGTGCGCTCCGCTGCGGATACAGTGATCCGGCTTATTTTTCCCGGACTTTCAAAAAACATTTCGGTTTTTCCCCTAAAAAAGTCAATTGACCCGATTTTGCATTTATTGATACAATAATCCAAGTGGGTGCTATTGCTTATTTCTCATTTTTAATTATATTTATCACTGACCGCTTTTTCAGGTTGATGGCGGATATTGATGAATTTATGGAGTTTGTTGAAAATGAGCAAATGGGCAGAGTATACATTCCGCTGGGATGATGCGCCTCTGGATATTTCCCCGCTTTTTGCCGATGAGGTTCCGGTGGGAAAATATGGATTTATGAAGAACAACAACGGGCAGTTTGAGTTTGAAAACGGCAGAAAGGCGCGTTTCTGGGGTGTGCTGATAAACTCCGCCGCCTGCTTCCCCGAACATCACGAGGCAGATAAAGTCGCCCGGCGGCTTGCCAAATTCGGTATCAACATGGTTCGTCTGCACCAGTTCGATGCGGAATGGGCGACCCCCAATATCTTCCACTTCACCAAAGGCACTCTTCTGGATTGCACCCGCAAACTCGATCCGGTGAGCCTTGACCGCTTCGACTACCTTATCAGCGCGCTGGAAAAGGAAGGTATTTATATCTTTATGGACTTGCTGGTCTACCGCACCTTCAAGGAGGGTGACGGACTGGAAAATGTTTACGATCTTGCTCCCAACGGTGCCAAGCCCTATTCCATTTTCGATGATGATCTGCGCGCTTTGCAGAAAGAGTACGCCAGTCAGCTTCTTACCCACGTCAACCCCTACACCGGCAAAGCTCTGGTCGATGATCCGGGAATGGCGATGGTCGCTCTCACCAATGAAAACGATATGTTCAACCAGCCCTTCCCGGTGGTGGCTGAACCTTACCGCACCCGTTTATTGAACAAGTTCCGCTCCTGGGCGGAAAAGAATATGCCCGGTTTGGAAATTCCGGAGGATTACTCCTTCGACTTCCGCAAAAAGGAGCCGGACGAAACGATTTTGCGTTTCTACCACGATATCCAGAAGAGCTATTACGATGAAATGAGTGCATATTTGCGTTCCATCGGAGTGAAGATACCGATTTCCGGCAACACCTGGAGCCGGGGATTGACCTTGCCTTCAGCGTTGCGCGACATGGATTTCACCTGTTCCAATGTTTACTGGGATCTCTGGGGCGATGAAGGTCACAACAAGGACCTTTGCGCGGAACGGAAAGAGGTTTTCGGTGTCGTTCCCTCCAAGATACGCATGGAAGGCAAACCGCTGGTCATCTCCGAATGGGATATGGTCTGGCCCAATGAGTGGCGTGCTGAATCTTCGTTGTTTGTGGCATCGATGGCATCGTTTCAGGAGTGGAGCGGAACGACTTTGCACACCTACCGCTACCGTTCGGTTCCGGCGGACTGCATGGGCGGAACCATCCTCGGCGGCATCGCCTACCGGAGAAACTTTGAAACCTTTATGGACCCTGCCAAGTTCGGATTGTTTTATGCGGCATCTCTGATGTTCCGGCGCGGCGATGTCGCCCCGGCAAAGGAGACTCAGGTCATCGCCTTGACCGAAAAGGATATTTACAATCCGGTCCACGGTATGGCGAACCACAATCTTCCCAATATCGAAGCGATGGTCAACTGCGAAAAGCATAAAACTGAACTCCGTCTCCCCGGAAGTGACATCCCTGCCAACGCCATAGGTCCGGATGAAATGGGTCCTGCGGAACAGGATAAGGATTCCGTTCTTTCCGATACCGGAGAACTCTTCCGCAGCTGGAAAGATGGTTACGGCTGGATCGACACCGCCCGCACCAAATCGGTCTACGGCAGATTCAAACCCGGTCAGACGGTCGCGCTCAAGGATATGGAGATAACTTTCGACGGCGGTTTTGCCACCGTGACGCTGACATCTCTTACCGGAGAAGATCTGACTTCTGCCCGTTTGATACTCATCACTGCCGTCGGACGTGCCGACAACAGCGGAACGGTTTACAACAAAAAGCATACCGAGCGTATCGACATCGGTCACGGCCCGGTTATCTTTGAAGTCATCAATGCCGACATCAAGCTGAAAAACAGTGCTTCTGCCGCAAAGTTGTGGAGCATCGACCCGGATGGAGCTTACACCGGTATCGTTCCGTCAACGGTTGAAGACGGCATCCGGAATATCCGCCTCGGCGACACCTATCCCTCCATCTACTATTTGCTCTCGATTTAAAACAAGGAAACAGACTATGGCTGAACAGATAAAAATCGGTTGGGGAAGACGGGAGACCACTCCCGCCGGTCACGTTATGATCGCCGGGCAGATGGGCAACCGTTTTTCCGAAGGTGTTATCGATAAACTCACCACCACGGCACTTGCCTTCGACAGCGGCGAAGATCGTGCAATAATCATCTCCATCGACCTGGTTTCGATCATCGGTGATCTGCCGAAGCTCATCCGGGAAAAGATCACTGCCGCGACCGGTGTTCCCGGAGACAAGGTAATGCTTTCAGTGACCCACACCCACAGTGCGCCGCAATACGGGGAAATCGTACCGATGGAAAAGTGCATGGAGCTCTATTTCCCGTCAAAGGATAAACGTTTCGGCAATCTGGGCAATCGGGGTATCGATCCGGAAGAAATACGCAAAGAGTACCCGGATTTCATCGACAGCGAGCAGTATTTTGACTTTCTGCTGGAACAGATCTCCGGTGCCGCCATCGAAGCGTGGAACACCCGCGTTCCCGGAAAGATCGCTTACGGTCAGGGTACTGCTGTTGTCGGCGAATGCCGCCGTCTGACCACTGCAGATCGCGGCGGTCTGATGTATGCCCCGGAAGATGATCCCAATGTGCTTCACGCCGAAGGTCACGTTGACCATACTGTCAACGTTCTTTCCACTTATGACAACGGCGGCAAACTCACCGGTATTCTGGTGAATGTCGCCTGCCCCGCCCAAGTCGGCGAGGCGTGGCGCGTTATATCAGCGGACTATTGGAACGAAGTCCGCCGGGAGGTCGCCGCCCGTTTCGGTGAAGATATCTATATTCTGCCGCAGTGCAGTGCTGCCGGTGACATCAGTCCCCACAAGCTCCTCGGCCGCCGCGCCGATGAACGCATGATGCTGCTGCGCCAACAGCAGAATGAAGCTCTGCCCGACTGGAAGTGGCAGACCCGCGTTTACGATCAGGATTACGGTCTGGCGCGCCGGAAGGAGATCGCCCGCCGCATCGCGGTCGCTCTGGAAGATATCCTTCCCGTCATTGCCGCCGCCGCCGAAAGCACCCCGGTCTTGAAGAAAGAGTTCAAACAGCTCGCTCTTCCGCCGAGAGTGGCTACTGCCGAAGAAGCGGAGGCAGCCGCCAAATCAGCGGAGGAAAACAAGAAACTCTTTGCCGCCCGGAACGAAGTTTACAACGGTTGCGTTCCGGCGCAGCTGCGTGTTGTCGATACCTTTAAAAATCCGCCGCCGCCGGTTGATGTGGAACTCCACGTCATGCGTATCGGCGATGCGGTTTTTGCCACCAATCCGTTTGAACTTTACCTCGACTACGGCGACCGCATCAAAGGCGGAAGCAAAGCGGTTCAAACTTTTCTGGTTCAGCTCTCCGCCGGTCGCGGCAGTTATCTGCCCAGTTCCCGTTCCGGAACCAGCGGCTACGGCAGCTGGCCGTCAAGCTGTATCGTCTCCTGTGAAGGCGGTAATATCCTGGCGGCGGAAACCATTGCAGAGATCAACAAATTGTTTTAATATAAGGAGGTGTGTTAAATGAAAAAGTTGACAATTTTATTTCTGGCGGTCTCCGGCATCATGCTGATGGCGGCGCCGCTGAAGATCGGCTGGGGCAAAGCGGATGTCACTCCCACTGGTCCCACCATGCTCCACGGTCAGATGAGCAATCGTCTGGCGACAGAAGTTCTGGACCCGATCAGCACCACGGTTCTGGTGCTGGATGACGGCAAAACTCAAGTTATGATGATCTCTCTCGACCATTGCGGCTTTGACACCTATCTGCTCGCAGCAGTCCGCAAAAGCATCAAAGCTGCCATCGGCTTTGCTCCGGAAAATATCATCGCCTTTGTCACCCACACCCATACCGCACCGCAATACGGTGCCGTGGTCCCGATCGAAGATTGCATGAAACTCTTCAAGCCGGTCGGCAAGGGCAAAATCATGGGCAAAGGCAACTGCGGTGTCGATGTTGCGGCAATGAAGAAGAAATATCCCAACTTTGTTGACAGTGAAATGTACTTTGAATTTCTGGTCAAACAGATCACTGCCGCCGCCGTTCAGGCGTGGAAGAACCGCGCTCCCGGAAAGGTCGCTTACGGCATGGGCAGTGCCGCCATCGGCGAATGCCGCCGCATCACCATGGATAAGATCGGCGGTCTGATGTACGGCATGGAAGACGATCCCCGGATGCTCCACGCTGAAGGTCACGTCGATAACTCACTCAACATCCTTGCCACCTACACTCCCTGCGGCAAACTGACCGGTCTGGTCATCAATCTGGCTTGCCCCTCACAGGTGAGTGAAGCGTGGAAGGTCGTTTCTGCGGACTACTGGAACGAAGTCAGAGAAAGTGTCGCCAGCCGTTACGGTAAAAATGTCTATATCCTGCCGCAGTGTTCTCCTGCCGGTGACCTCAGCCCGCACAAGATACTCAACCGCCGCGCCGATGAACGCATGATGCTCCTCAAGCAGCAGCAGAATAAAGCTCTGCCCAACTGGAAGTGGATCACCCGCGTGTACGATCACGATTACGGCATGGCACGCCGGAGAGAGATCGCCCGCCGCATCATGGCAGGATTGGAAGATGTCATTCCCGCCATCAGTGCCACCGCGACCGGAGATTTGATTTTCAAATATTCCCGCCGCGTTTTGGAGCTTCCGCCCCGGCTCATCACCGCTGCCGAAGCCAAAGCGGCAACGGAAAAAGCCAAATATCTGGAAAAATATTTCAAAGACAAGGGGACCGTTTACGATGGCAGTCTCCCCGGACAGCTCGGAGTGATAGAGCGTTTCAAAAACCCGCCCGAAAACTTCAAGATGGAACTGCATACCATCCGCTTGGGCGATATGGTTTTTGCCACCAATCCGTTTGAACTTTACCTCGACTACGGCGACCGTATCAAAGGCGGAAGCAATGCGGTGCAGACCTTCCTTATCCAGCTTGCCTGCGGTACCGGAGGTTATCTGCCGAGCATGCGTTCCGGTACTGCCGGTTACGGAAGCTGGCCCTCAAGTGTCAGAGTCAACTTTGACGGCGGAAACATTGTAGTCCGTGAAAGTGTAAAAGATATAAACGCCTTGTTCTAACAAAAAGGAGAATCTGGTTATGAAAGAATTGTTCCGGTATACCGGAGTGAAGCGTGAACGCTTCACTCTCATCGAACTGCTCGTCGTTATTGCCATTATTGCCATTCTGGCGGCGATATTGCTCCCGGCTTTGCAGAGTGCCCGCGCCCGCGCCCGTTCAATAAGCTGTGTCAACAATTTTAAACAGATCGGCAACGCGTATCAACAGTACGCCAAAGATTATGACGAATACATGGCTATGACCGACATTGCCCAAAATACAACCAGTAATGCCGGATATCGTCCGTGGTTCTGTTTCATGCCGTATTTTGGAGTGAAGTATAAATCCCCCATTCCCATGAGCTGGTTCTGTCCGGAAAAACATATACTGCGTAATGATACCAACCACATTCTGGTCAATCCGGGGTGGCAGAATGAAGTTTTAAACAAATCTGCTTATGTTCCGAACCTGGAAGCCGGCAACTGGAATGGTGGCGCCAGCAACTCGTGGTTACGTATTCGTAAATATTCCCAGCTTAAAAACATGAGCTTCATTATGATGGCGGATAAAGATTTCACGAATACAGAATCTACAAACTGGTATTTTTCCTGGAACTCTGCAAAGCACGCCAGCCGCTTAGGTATTAAGACCCATCGCAGTGGAGCAAATGCAGTCCGCGCTGACGGATCTGCACTCACTCTTCCCACGACTCTTGCTGAACGTGACTCTTTGTCAAAAAGTGATGAGATCAAACAATATTTCTACTTTAGCGGCAAACTCGGTATGTAACAGGAGCTTGACATGAAAAAAACATTGTTCATCTCCTGTGCAGTGCTGGCGGCGATCGCTGTCAGTGCCGCGCCGGTAAAAAAGAAGTTTATCGAGTGTTCGTGGTCGAATCCGCGCACCGACTTTCTGCGTAAAAATATCGCCCACATGGAAAAGACCACCCCTTATCAGGGTATCCGTATCCACTTGGAAGGTACCGGCGAAGGCAAAGGTGTCGGCGTTCGGCAGATCTTCGGCAAGCGGGCGTGGAAGTACGAATGGTTCAAGCAGGATGTCGAAAACCTGAAAAACACCAAATTTGTCAAGTTTACCGACAACTTCATCTCCACCGGTGTCATGCCCGGCGATGTGGAGTGGTTCAGCGACAGTGACTGGGCGAGCGTGGTCAACAACTTCGGTATCGTTGCCCGCATCGCCAGAGAGACCGGGATGAAAGGTATCATCTTTGACCCGGAAGAGTACTCCGCCCACCTCTGGGGACGTATCGGAACGCGCAATCACACCATCGAAGAGATCGCCGCCAAAGCACGTCAGCGCGGTCAGGAATGGGGTAAAGCGATTTTCAAAGAGTATCCTGATATCGTCATCTTCTGCTTTTTCCTGCACAGCTATGCCAACAGCCCGGTTTTTGCCGGTTTTATAAACGGTGTCTTCGATGTTCTGCCGCCGACCGCCCGTCTGGTCGACGGTCACGAAAGCCGCGGCTACACCGCAAGTTCGCTTGCCGATCTGCATCGTGGAGCCAACGAAGTCAAAAAAGGTGCGGCGCGTTTCGCTCCCGAACACCGGACAAAGTATCTGACTCAAGTCAGCTTCGCTCCGGCAGTTTATCTGGAATGTGTCATCCCCCGGCAGGAAGGCAACCTCTGGAACCGCATCGTCCGCCTCGGTTCGGAAAAATACAGCATGAGCGAATTTCTCCGCCGCCACCTCGAAAACTGTATCGCCGTTTCCGACGAATACATCTGGACCTGGAGCGAATACCGTTCCTGGCACGGCGGCAAAATTGACGGCTGGACCGCCAAAACCTGGGAGAACTGGCTCCCCGGCATAACCGAAATCTTTGAAGGTGTCCATGACCCCATTGCTTTCGCCGAAAAAATCATCGCCCGCAGCAAAAGTAAAAATGTCCTCAACAACCCGACCTTTGTTCCCAACGCCCAAAAATTCCCGAACAAATGGGGCATCTGGCAGGGCAAAAATTCCAAAGGTTCCGTCACCGTCAAGCAGATCAACGGCAAAAATGCGGCAGTGTTCCACAATGCCGGAGACACCAATTTGTCTCAGTTGGTCACTCTTCAGCCGGATAAACGTTACCTTCTGGTGCTGAAAGGAAAAGTCACCCGTACCGCCGCTTCGCCTGCAGTTTCGCTCCATGCCAGATTCACCTGGCGTTTTGAAAATGGCAAAAGCGACTGGTTCATCGGCAGAAGCGTCTCTGCAGAGATTCCGCCTACCGGCAAGCTGGAAACGGTGAAGATGGTGGTCACGGTTCCCAAAGAAGCTCCGGTTCTGCACTTCAACCTCACCTGCAAAAATCAGAATGATGCCGCCGACAACTGCTATGTTGAAAGCTGTGAACTTTTCCTCATTCCTGATCTGGTCGATTCTCCCAAGCGGTTGATGCCGGAGAAGAAGGCTGTCAAAAAGCCTGTTGCCAAACCTGCCGCGCAGAAACCGATGCCCGCCATCCTCAAAGTTCCTGACAACTTGAACCGCACCGGAGCAAACTTGCTTCTCAATCCGGAGTTCACTGCCAAGCGTCCCGGTCCCAGCTACCGCCCGTGGAGTCCCGGAGCAAAGAAGTTTGTCTACCTGCCCAACGGCAAAGGTGAGATCAAAGGCGTTCTGGAAAACGGTTTCATCTATCAGGCGGTTAAAGCCGTCCCCGGCAACTGCTACGAATTGACTTTGCAGGTAAGTTCCGATCAGCCCGTTTCCATGGCGGTCAAGTGGATGAATGAGAAAATGCGCTGGACACAGGAAAGACTTCATTACACCGTACAGCTGACTCCGCAGGGCGGCAACGTTTACAAAGCGGTCGTCCGGGTGAAAGCTCCCGCCGGTATCGGTGCGATAGCGATGCTGATCTCCGGCAAAGGCAAGGTCGATCTGGATAAGGCGGAAATCTTTCTGCTCAAGTGATAAACTGCGTTGATTCGGTGCGAGCGGCAGTTCCTGTTTATGGGAACTGCCGCGCGTTTTTTTCATTGGACCGTCTTCAAAACTTTCAAAGTATTTTCCACTCCGGGAAAGTCGGAAAAGAGCCAGCAGCGTTGGCGCAGTTCCGGATAGCCGGCAAGTTGTTCATCCAGTTCCGCCTTGGT
Organism: Lentisphaeria bacterium; assembly: GCA_017508135.1. GTDB lineage: Bacteria > Verrucomicrobiota > Lentisphaeria > Victivallales > Victivallaceae > UBA1784. The sequence goes on from JAFVZN010000057.1 coordinate 9,749, forward strand.
GATGACGGCGCGGTCGATGCCGAGTATCAGCGGTATTTCCGGATGGTTTTTGAGCAGCTCCAGCCGGGCGGAAAGTTGTCCGGCATGCCAGCGGTGAAAGAGTTCCAGATGAATGGTTTTCCCATTTTCCTTTGAGGCAAAAGAGAGGTCAGGAAAGATGATCTGCTGATTGCCCGCATCGAGAAACGGCGTTTCTCCGATGATCTGCCAGTCAGCGGATCTTTCCGCAAAATGGCGGTGGTAAAGCCGTATCTCCTCCGGTACAAAAGAGGAAAAACTCCGTTGCGGCGAATGGAGTTCCAGTTTTTCATCCAGTTTGAGTTTCAGCTCCCGTTCCCGGAAAGTTATCATTGCTTCCAGCGACCACTTCTTCAAATTCACCATCACCGGCAGCAGTGCGGCAAGGGAAACTGCATACTTCGCCGACGGCGCAAAGAGTGCGTAGGGTCCGGATATGGTGATTTTTATACCTTTGCTCTTCAAATTGGTGAACTCTGCCAGCAGACGGAAAAATTTGATCGCTTTCATCACTTTGCGCAATCCGGAAACATCCGGGTCGGCAAGGCGGAGTTCAATATTTGAAGCGTAGACGAGCAACGCCTGACACTGTGCCAGATTGTAAAGTTTCAGCAGTGCATCCGGTGTCATCCCGTCAAACGCCGCCATCTTTTCAAAGGCGGGCAGATCGCCGTAAATATCCGGTGTCCCGGCAGATGGCGGTGCAGATAATTTTCCCTGTTTGAAAAGCTCCGCTGAGCGCAGAAAAAGCTTCCTGCGGTACGCCGGATGATCCAGCTCCGCCGCCGGAGAGAACTCTGTCCGGTCGAGGAGCAGTTTATTCAAGCCGGAGGCGAACTTCTCATCAACTGAGGCGGAGATCACATTTCCGGCAAGCTGTTCCAGTTCCATTCTGGTCATGGAATTGTTATATGCTTCAAGATAAACGGCAAGAAGCGAACCGGCAAGTTCCAGATTGGCTGGAAGCGCGGTGTCGATAAGAAGCGGCTTTACTCTGCCGGAGGCGATCTTACAGCAAATATGCTCTTTTTTCAGCATGGCACTTATCTCCTTTGGCGGTACGCCTGATGCTCCCGCCGCCGCCCGGAAGTGTACTCTTCGGAGGTTCCCGCGCTGACCAGTTCGTAGAGCATCGCCTGATTTTTGCCCGGTGACGGCCGGAGGATGCGGCCGAGACGCTGAACATGTTCCCGGACACTGCCGGAGCCGGAAAAGACCACGCCCACCGCCGCCGAGGGGATATCTACGCCTTCATTCAGCACTTTACTGGTGACCAGCACCGGATATTCTCCGGTGCGGAACGCATCAAGGAATGCCTTGCGTTCGGCACTCCGGGTGTGGTGCGTCACCACCGGAAAGGTGAAACGCCGCCCGATGGAGTATGCCGTGTCGTTGTCCGCTGTGAAGATGATGATCCGCTCTCCGGGGTGGGAAAGGAGGATGTTTTCCAGTAGTTCGAGCTTTGCCCGTCCGGCACGCGCGATTTTTCGCTGTTCCAGAAAGGCGGCAAACGCCTCTTTTCCCCCGGGAAAGCGGCTGCAGGCGATCAGAAAATCCCGCCACCCGCAGCGGCTGGCAAAATTTATTCCGAAACGGCGGAGAAACGCGGTGTAAATGGCACGCTGTTTCCGGTAGAGCTGTTCTTCTTCCGCATTGAGCTGAACAAACATCCGTTTGACCTGATAGTGGGATAACACCTTGCCTTCAAGTTCATCAATGCCGACATGGCAAACCGTTTCTCCCATAAGTTCCCGGAGCGTGGCGGCACGTTCAGCATCCATCTCCGGCGTTGCCGACAGCCCCAGCCGGAACGGTGCTATCGCCATCGCCGCACTGAGTTGATACCCGGGACCCGGGAGATGGTGACACTCATCCGCTATCAGCAGACCGAATCTGTTTCCGATAAACTCCATATTGAGAACCACTGAATCGTAGGTGCTGACGGTCAGGTTTTGGATATCGTGACTGCCGCCGCCCAACATTCCGACCGGAACCGGGAAGAAGCGTTCCAGTACCGTTGCCCATTGAGTCAGCAGATCGATCGTCGGCACCAGTACCAGTGCCGGACGGCGTATCCGGGAGATGGCGAGGACTGCCAGGATGGTTTTACCGGCTCCGGTGGGAAGGGAGACCACGCCGCGCCCGGAGTGGGCAAGCCACTTTTCCAGAGCGAAGTGCTGATGGGGATGGGGAGTGATCTCCTCTTTGAGAACAAGGGTGTCCAGATTGGCGTAATCTCTTGCCCGGTCGGTAAAGGGAAAATCCTTCCGTTTCAAAGTAAGGACGATGCGGGCGTAGTCGCACGCCCGCGCCCGGAAGTTTCCGGTTCGGGGGTCGTGCTTGAAAACTCCGGCAAGTTCAAAGGGAAAATCTGCGATGTTTGCCAGTTCCAGAAGCAGAGTTCCGGCATCAAAGCGGAGCAGATTATTTGTCATAACGCTTGGGTTTGTGGGTCGCACCCACCAGCAAACCGGTTATTGCGCCGCAGACGGCAAAGCCGATGGCACTGCCGATGGGGGCGAAAAATATTCCGAAAAGGAAAAAGGCGATACAGGTGAATGCAGCGATCATCCCGCCGCGTTTCCAGTTGAAACGGGGAGGGATTGCATCGTTGATCTCTTTTTCAGCTTCCAGAAGTTTGAGCTTCAGTTCGGCGGGGATTTTTTCTTCATCCATGATAAGTTTCTCCTTGAGAGATGTGGTGTTCAACAAAATCTGCCAGCTCCGGCGGCAAGGGATCGTTGAAGTTGAGAACTTCACCGCTTGCCGGGTGGCGCAAGGTGAGCGCAGTGCTGTGAAGAGCCTGACGTTTCAGCAGTAATTTTTCCAGTTCGGCAGGGGTGAAATCTTCGGTTTTCTGCTTGAGAAAGAGCAGTTCGTCCACACCGTAAAGTTTATCTCCGGCAATGGGAAACCCCAGCGAACAGAGCGTGGCGCGGATTTGGTGGGTCCTGCCGGTACCCAGCACAGCCTGAACCAGAGAAAAGCGGTCATTGTATTGCAGCGGGGTGAGTTTGGTGATGGAACTTTCCCCCTCCTGTCCGGGGCGGAGTTCGGTCACAAAGCGGCGTTTTTTGCGGATAACGCTCTCTGCTGAGACCAGAAAACCGGTCGCATCGGCGGGATGGGAAAATTTTCCGTGGACGATCACCTGATAAGTTTTGTCAAAGACCGCATCTGTTTCCGCGATCTTCGCCGCCGCCGCCGGAGTTTTTGCCGCGACCAGAAGTCCGCTGGTCTCCCGGTCGAGCCGGTTGATAAAGTGGATGTCGGCATACTTCTGCCGGAGCTGATACCACAAGGTGTGCTGATAAAAGGGCCCGGATGGATGGACACACAGGTTCCCCGGCTTGCTGACGACCAGAACTGTTTCATCTTCAAAGACGATACGGTAATCCAGACGTGCCGGAGGTTCGGGGATATCCTGCGGATGATATTCGATCATATCGTGCATTTGCAGGATATATCCCGGAACAGCGGCTTTGCCGTTCAGAGTTATTTCTCCGGAAGAAATGCGTTCACTCCACTCCGCTTCACTGCGGTAGGTGAAGCGTCCGGCAAGGAACGCCAGAAGCGTCACTCCGGCACTGCTCCAATCCACCGCTGTACGGATGATACGTTTTCCGGGAGCTGCCATACTTAAAAGACATCTCCGATGGCGGCAAGTTCATTTTCCACAAAATCCACCGCATTGGCGAAAGCGCGGGCGCGGTGACTTATTTTGTTTTTGACCTCCTGCGGCAGTTCGCCGAAAGTTTTGTCGTAACCGTCCGGCTGGAAGACCGGGTCGTAACCGAAGCCGCCCTCTCCGCGCGGAGCGAGGGTGATCGTCCCTTCGACACTGCCTTCAAAAGTTTCCAGAACTTCGCCGTTGAAAGCGATGGCGATGGCGCAGACGAAGCGGGCGCGGCGGTTTTCACAGCCATCCAGTTCGGAAAGCAGTTTGGCGATGCGTTCCGGGTCGGTCGGCGCGTAACGGGAGGAGTAGATGCCGGGTTTTCCATCCAGAGCATCAACTTCCAGTCCGGAATCGTCGGCAAAGGCGGGCGCACCGGTGAATTTGCTGGCGGCGAGAGCTTTTATTCCGGCATTCTCTTTGAACGACGAACCGTTTTCTTCGATCTCCGGCATATCCGGGAAATCGGCAAGCGACTTGAGTTCAACTTCGATATCGCCCAGCAGTTTTTTGTATTCATCGACTTTGTGTTTGTTGGCAGTGGCAACGACAATAAATGACATAATAAGTTCCTTTCAAAAAAAATTCCGCTTAAATTGCCGGAATCTTTTGCATATTCATCCGGCGGGTATATATTATAGAGCATGAAAGGTGAAAATGCAAATGGATGACGAGAAAAAAACATTTTTGGTGGGCTTTTCCGGCGGTGCTGACAGTACTGCCGCACTTTTGCTGCTCCATGAACGCATGGAGCAGGGCAACCGTCTGATCGCGGTCCATTTCAATCACCATCTGCGCGGCGCGGAGTCTGATCTCGAAGCGGAAAACGCCGCCCGCTTTGCCGCTGAACGCAATATCGTGTTCCGTCTGATCGACCTGAAGATCGCTCCCGGAAACAACCTTGAAGCGCGGGCGCGGCAGGCGAGATTGGAGGCGTGGAAAAAATTGCTCCCGGAATATGAAAATCCGGTGGTCGTCACCGGGCACCACAAAGATGACTGCATTGAAAATATGTTTCTCCGCATGGGGCGTGGGAGCAACGTTTCCGGTTTGACCGGATTGCAGATGACTTCCGAAGTTGAGGGTGTGAAATTTTTCCGTCCGCTGATAATTTACAGCCGCAAGGAGATCGAAGCGTTTCTCCTTGAACGCGGAATTGCTTCATGGGCGGTCGATTCCAGCAATCTTGAGTGCGATTATGCCCGCAATGTTTTGCGCAACCGTATCTTGCCGGAGTTGTACGACCTTTTTCCCGGCGGCAGGAAGGCATTCTGCCGCACGCTGGACAATCTGTGCGATGATGCCGCTTTTATCGAGCAGGAGGCGTATTGGCGGTACAAAAACTGTGAAGACCGGCATACCATCGCTTTCTGGGCAGACCAGCCGCGCGCGCTGCAGGTCAGGATGCTCAAACATTTGAGCAAAGAATTTTTCGGTGATGAACGTCCCTTTTCTTCCGGTGCTGTGGAACATTTTCTGACGATGGTGAACAACGCATCTTCCGGCATTTGTGAACTGGATGAAAAGCGCAAACTTTACTTCGCCGATGGTAAAATCCATCCCTTTGAACCGATAGCAAAGTTTGATTTGTCATGGGATTTCCGCCGACAGCCGGAGCTGGTTCTTCCGGGAAAGTGGACGCTCCGTTGCGAAATGGTAAACTCTCTGCCGGAAACGTGCGGAGCATGGGAGGCTTTCTTCGACGTGGATGCCCTGCCGGAAATTCTGACCGTAACTCCGGCGGAGCCGGGAGAAAAAATGGTTCCTTTCGGCAGGGAAAATCCGGTCTCATTGAAAAAATTACGGGTCGATGCCAAAATTCCGGCACACCTTGCGCCGCCGGTGGTGAAGTGCGGAAATGAGATCATCTGGTTTCCCGGAGTCCGGCGGTCAAACTGCGCGATTGTGACGGAAAAAAGTGTGATTATTAAATTTTTTATGGAAAAAAGTGGTTTTTTTTCCGGGAAAAACTTGTAAATTTTGCCAGCGGGTGTATACTTTTATGAAGTCATTGTAAAGTCAACGCCACAATAACTATTACAGGAGGATAAAAAATGCGTGCGTTTTCTAAAATTTCGGCTGATTGGTGGGATTACACAACTTTGGATCGTGAGATCCTCGATGCTGCCGCCAGAATCACTGTCGACAACCTGAAGAGTTTTGAACGCCCCGGTTTCAAGATCAATCTCTATGATACCTATCAGGAGTTCTACTGCGCTGAAGCTCTCGAATACATCCGCTGCTGGCAGAAAGCCACAGCCGACAACCCCTGCGGTATCTGCGGTCCCATCGGCCCCACCGAACAGCTTCCGCTGGTCGCCCAGATGGTCAACGAAATGGGTCTCAGCTTGAAGAACGCCCACTTCTGGGGTATGGACGAATGGGCTCTGGACGGTGACGTTCCCGCCGGAATGGATTTCCCCCTCGGTTTCGCCAAGGCGGACTGGGATCTCTGCTTCTCCCGTATCCGTCCGGAACTGCGTATGCCCGCTGAAAATATGCACTTCCCCAACGGCGACATCGCCGCGTATGAAAAATCTTACGACGAAGCCGACTGCCTTATCATGCAGGGCGGTCAGGGCGAAACCAAGCACTGGGCGTTCAACGACCCCGTCCGTCGCGCCGGCAAGTATCAGGAAGTTCCCCCGACCCCCGCTGAATACCGTCAGCTCGGGACCCGTCTGGTCGAACTCCATCCCATCACGCTCATTCAGAATGCCCGTACCTCCGGCGGCGGTACTGTTCAGAATGTTCCGTCCCGCGCCTTCACCGTCGGCCCCGTCCAGACCTGGAAGTCCAAGCAGGTCTCCATCTGGCATCCCGGCCACCACGACAACCCCTTCGGTATGCGCTTGACCACCTTCATGATCTCACAGAAGATCGCTGACAGCTGCGTGCCGATGAGCTTGCTGAGCGAACACGATGATGTTGTCTTCAACTTCTATCGTCCCGGTTTCGGTATCTGCGACGTGGAGATGCATTGATCATGGCTAAACGGGCATTTGCAATCGCATCCCATCCGGATGATATCGAGTTCATGATGGCGGGTACGCTTATCCGCCTCAAAGAACTCGGTTATGAGATCCACTACATGAATATTGCCGACGGCGCGCTCGGCGGCAATATGCTCAACCATCGGGAACTGGCTGCCCGCCGCCGCGAAGAGGCGATGGAAGCTGCCAAAATCATCGGTGCCGTTTTCCACGAATCCATCACCCACGACCTCGAAGTGTTCTACAACACCGAACAGCTCACCAAGGTGGTGCGGGAAGTGCGTGCCGTCGACCCGGAAATAGTGCTGACCCATGGGCCCTTTGACTACATGGAAGACCATATCAATGCCGGACGTCTGGCGGTTTCCGCCGCGTTCTGCCGCGGTATGGGCAACTTCCGCGGAGCGGAGGATATTGCGCCTGTGATGACGGATGTTGCGGTTTACCACAGCCTGCCGCTGTCGCTGAAAGATCAGCTCAACCGTCCGGTCACTCCCGATATTTTTGTCGATGTGACTTCCACCATCCCGACCAAGCGTGCCATGCTCAACTGCCACCAGACCCAGAAACAGTGGCTGGATGAAAGTCAGGGCATGGATGCTTATCTGGAAGATATGGTCTCCCGCGCCAAAGCGATGGGTGATCTTTGCGGCTTCTGCGATTATGCGGAAGGCTGGATCCGGCACAACCCCAACGGGTTCTGCCCGGATAACTTCGACCCGCTCGGCGTTATTGCCCGTCCGGCGGTAAAGTAAGTTGATGGAACCGGAAGGAGGGGGAGTTTTCCTCTCCTTCCGGATCATATCCTTTTTTTAAGACGGGGAATATTGCCCGTGCTTATTACAAAATGCTTGATGATTTTTCTGTGATAATCGCCGCCGGAGGCAGTTCAAAACGTTACGGTGAGCGGAATAAACTGTTGGAGATGCTGGGCGGTCTGCCGGTGTTTCTTCACAGTGTCAAAAACTTTTCAACGCTCTGTAAAGCGGAGAATATGGTTGTCGTCGTGCAGCGGGAGTCGTTGGAAAAATACCGGGAGACCGCCGAACATTTTCTTCCGGAGCTGAAGATAAACTTTATTCCCGGCGGAAGTGACCGTACCGGGTCGGTCCGGAACGGATTGGATTTTCTTCCGGCAAAACGCGGGCTTGTTGCCGTTCACGATGCGGCACGGCCGCTGGCAGGAGCTGAACTGCTTGAACGTGTCGCCGAACGGGCGGCAGTTACCGGCGGTGCCATCGCCGCAGTGAAGGTGGTCGATTCATTGAAGTTGACCGGTAAAAACGGCATGATCATCTCGCCGGTGAGCCGGGATGATCTGTACCGGGCGGAAACGCCGCAGATATTTGATATAGAGTTATTGCGTCAGGCGTATGACAAGTGCAGCACGGTCAGCGCAACTGACGATGCAGAGATAATGAGATTGGCAGGTTTTCCGGTCGAGGTGGTCGAAACAGGAGCGTTCAATTTGAAACTCACCACCGCCGGAGATTTGGATTTATTGAAACTATTTTATAACGCAGCAGGGAAGTGATGGGCACTATTCCGGATACATCGCGGAGCGAACAGGACATTGATTCACTGGGCGTATATATGCGCGGACTCAATGAGCTTGGGGATTACTCTGCCGAACAGCAGAGCCGGTTGTGCCGCAGTTTTCAGGAGGTATCCGACCGGTTGCGTGAAGTTATTTGTACATTCGGATTTGTGCCGCGGGAGTATCTGCGGATAATTGATAATATCCTGGAAAGCGGCGCGGAAATAGCGGATGCTTTTCTGGTCTCCTCTCTGAAATCTATGGGAGAGACCCGGGGGGAACAGCTGCGGAGTTTGCGCGAGTGGCGGGGGTGCATCAGCGATGTGCTTGCCAAACTGGAACAGGAATTTTCCACCGGCGGAGATTGCACACTGCTGCGCCGGGAATTGGCGGAAGTGATGATACGCTACAAGTTGACGTTGCAGCAGATATACATTCTGCTGGATGTCGGAGCCAATTACTTGCGCATGATCGACAAGAATTTTGATTGGGGCAGGGAATTGCATTTGCCGGAAGGCGGCGATTTCAGCTTCATTGAAGAGAAATTTCTCCACAAAAATTCTGAATTGCCCGACAAAGCACGGGAATTGAGTGCCGCGATAGAAGATTTGCAAAACGTCCGCAACGCCCTGATAGAAGCCAATTTGAAGCTGGTCGTAAGCATCGCGCGCCGCTATTGTTCCCAGAAACTTCTCCTCGGTGACCTGATACAGGAGGGCAACCTCGGATTGATGCGGGCATTGGAGCGCATCGACTTTTCACTGGGCTACCGATTCAGCACTTACGCCAGCTGGTGGATACGTCACCGCATCCTGCGGGCTGTGAACTGCACCGCGCGGGTCATCCGGATGCCCATGCACATGATAAAGTTGATAAACGATATAAATCTGGCGGAACAGCGTTTCATCCAGCTGAACGACCGGGAACCGGAGATAGATGAACTTGCCAAAATGCTGGAACTTCCTGTTGCCCGGGTGAGTGCGGTCCGCAAGATGGTGGTGCAGACGGTCTCCTTGCAGTCCCATGTCAGCAACGGAGATGATTCGACGGAGCTGGGTGATTTTATAGCGGACAGTTCCTCCCGGTCACCGGAGGCGGAGCTTAACCGGAAGGTGTTGTCTGAACGTTTGCAGTTGATGCTGAAAACTCTCCCGGAACGCGAACAGCAGTTGTTGATAATGCGGTTCGGGCTTTTCGGGCAGCCGGTCTTTACTCTGGCGGAGATAAGTTCCCACTTCAAGCTGACCCGGGAACGGATACGTCAGATCGAATTGCGGCTTATTTCCAAGCTGCGGTCACCGGAAAAGCTGAAATTTATCGACGGAACTGTCGATTTTGATGATTTTTAACAGGAATGGAGAATTATGGGAACTGTATCGCTTAAAAACATTTGCAAAAGTTTTACTCCGGGTGTTCCGGTGTTGGACGATCTCAATCTGGAGATAAAATCCGGAGAGTTGTTTTTTCTGCTCGGACCATCCGGGTGCGGTAAATCCACCCTGATGCGGATATTGTCCGGATTGACCGCCGCAGACTCCGGGAGCATCAGTTTTGACGGAGTTGAAGTGCAGGATCTGCCGCCGGAAAAACGGCAGGCGGCGATGGTCTTTCAGAATTACGCATTGTGGCCGCACATGACGGTCTTTGAAAATGTCGCTTTCGGTCTCAAGATCCGCAAACTGCCCCGGAAAGAGGTGCAGGAACGGGTGATGGAAGCGTTGGAAATGGTTCACCTCGCTGATTGCGCCGACCGCAAAGCTCCGCAGCTCTCCGGCGGACAGCAGCAGCGGGTGGCGTTGGCGCGGGCATTGGCGGTGGACCCGCCGCTGCTGCTGCTGGATGAACCGCTTTCCAATTTGGATGCACGTTTGCGTGATGCCATGCGGGAGGAGATTTCCGCCATCTGTGCCAAGCGCGGATTTACTGCGCTTTATGTTACCCATGACCGGCAGGAGGCGTTGAGCATGGCTGACCGTATGGGAGTGATGAAAGATGGCAAGATCCGGCAGATCGGTACGCCGCGCGAGTTGTATGAGCGTCCGGCTGACCGCTTCTGCGCGGAGTTTCTCGGAGATATAAACTTTATTGACGGTACGGTCGATAACGGGAACTTTTCCTGCAGTTTCGGAACCTTCCCGGTCACCGGAGAGGGTTCCGGAAAACATACCGCCGCCATCCGCCCGGAGCGTATCGCATTCGCCAATGAAAATGAAGATGGTTTTGATGCCGAATTAGTTTCCGGCAGTTATCTCGGCGATTGCAGCAGCTGGATCTGCCGCGCCGGAAACGCCGATCTGGTGGTGCGGGAATTTGCCCCGGAAGAGCGTACACCCGGTGAGCATGTGCGCTTGAAGTTCGCCCCCGGACGGCTGATGATACTGGAGTAAAGGTGAAATGTTGCTGCGCAGACTTGTAATTTGTTTTATCCTTTTTGCCGCGCTGCTGGCGGTTCCCTTTTACTTCCGCAAAACTGACGGCGTGCCGCCGGTCGAAGATGGTGCTGACCGTCTGGTGATCATTTCCGCGCACAATAAAAGTGTCCGTGACGAATATGAGATCGCTTTCCGGAAACACTACAAAGCCAGGTTCGGAAAGGATATCGTGCTGGACTTCCGCTCTCCCGGCGGAACCTCGGATATCGTCCGTTATATCGAAGACAGCTATACGGCAAAATTCCGGCAGTATTGTGAAGAAAAAAATATTCCCTGGAAGAGCGAATATGCCGATATTTTCCGCAATCCCACCATGGCTTCCCACCCCATACGGAAAGCGTTTCTGGAATCTGATGTCAGCATCGGCATAGATGTTTTTGCCGGCGGCGGAACCTTCAACCACGACCGCCTTGCCAAGCGCGGATATGCCGTTGACGGTAAAGTAAAAGAGCGGCATCCAGAATATTTTGCTCCGGGATCCATGCCGCAGAACTTCGGCGGCGATGTTATCTATGACCCATTGGGAAGGTATTACGGCGTGGTGCTGACCACTTTCGGTATGCTGTACAACATCGACCGGATGCAGGAGATGGCTGACCCCACGCCGCCGGTGCGGTGGAAAGATATCGGAGATGCGCGCTTTTTCCGGCAGGTGATCGTTGCCGACCCCAGCAAATCCGGTTCTGCCAACAAGTGTTTTGAAATCATCCTTCAACAGTGCATGGCGGAAGCCGGTGAACCGGTCAAAGGGTGGTACAACGGTATAAATCTGCTTAAACGCATCTTTGCCAACGCGCGGACGATCACCGATTCCGCCAGCAAAGTCGTGCGCGACGTCGGCATTGGAGAAGGTGCCGTCGGTACTGCGATCGACACCTACGGCTTTACCGAAGTCGAGTGGAGCGAAAAGATATTCAACGGCAGATCCCGCGTGGTCTATGTCACCCCCAAAGGCGGTACGGCAGTATCCAGCGACCCGGTGCAGATCTTGCGCGGCGCACCGAACCGGAAAGCTGCGGAGGAGTTTGTCGATTTTCTGCTCTCCATTGAAGGACAGAAACTTCACGCTTTCAAAGTCGGCACTCCCGGCGGCGCAGTCAAAGCGTCGATCAGCCGTCCGGCAGTACGGCGGGAACTGTATGCTCCGGAATACCGGAAATATCTCTTCCAGCCGGATTATGACCCGTACAAGTCCGGTGCAGACTTCAAATACCGTCCGCAATGGACGGGAAGATATTATTCTCTGCTGCAGATGGTGATAAAGAGTATCATGCTCGACACCCATTTGGAACTTCAGCGGGCATGGGAGGCGATCATTGCCGCCGGAGGACCGGAGGCGGTACCGGAGGCGATGAAATATTTCAACGCGCTGCCGTTCAGTTATAAGGAGGCATCTGCCGCCGCCGCCAAGCTGCGCAAAGGTAACGGACGGAGTGCCGCTGATGTCGCGGCTGAGTTGCGGAAGTGGAACGATTTTGCCCGGGAAAATTACCGTAAGGCAGAAAAACTTGCGAGAGAAAAAAGATGAAGATAAACCGGATTTTTCAATATGGTACGATGGCGGCACTGGTGCTGTTTCTGAGCGTGTTTCTGCTGCTGCCGGTGTTTATAGTCATTCAGGTCGGATGTGACTGGTCACTGATAATGGAGGTGTGCCGCAGTCAGGTTTACCGCGAGGGGTTGCTCAACAGTTTGCAGATCGCCGTGGTGACGACTTTGATGGTGGCGGTGATCTCAGTGCCGCTGGCACTGCTTTATGACCGGTTCGATTTCCCCGGGCGGGAGTGGTGTTCACTGGCGATGCTGCTGCCGATGATACTGCCGCCGTTTGTGGGAGCGTTGGGATTCCAGCAATTGCTCGGGCATTACGGCGTGTTCAATTCGATACTGGTCGCGCTGGGCTTTGAAAGAGTGGATTTCCTCAGCGGGAACGGCGTATTCTGGTCGGTGTGTTTTATTGAAGCACTGCACCTCTATCCCATATTCTACTTGAACATCGTCACCGCCTTGGGGAACATCGACCCGGCGTTGAACGAAGCCGGTGCCAATCTCGGCGGCAACAAGTGGCAGCGTTTCTTCCGGATAACTCTGCCGCTGATGCGGCCGGGCTTGCTGGCAGGCGGAAGCATCGTGCTGGTGTGGAGCTTCACTGAAATGGGAACGCCGCTGATGTTCGGCTTTACCCGGGTGGCTCCGGTGCAGATACTCAACGGCTTGAACGAGCTTGAAACCAATCCGTTGCCCTACACGCTGGTATTGATAATGCTGATCGTATCGGCACTGCTTTATCTGGTTTCCCGGCTGGCGCTGGGCGGCAGCAGCAACGCAACTCCGGTCAAAGGGAATACCAGTTCGTCATCGGTGAAGCTCGCTTCATGGAAGAAATTTCTGCCGGGTGCGGCATTTGTGCTGGTGTCGCTTTGCGCGATCCTGCCCCATCTGGCACTTTTGGGGATCGCTTTCGGAAAGAATTATTACAACACCATTTTGCCGCAGGGATTTACTCTTGAACACTTCGACAGTGCGCTTTCCAATGTGCTGGTCCTGCCCTCCATCGGCAACAGTTTGCGGTATTCGTTTCTGGCGATGCTGGTCGCGGTTACCGTCGGTGTGATAGTGGCGTTGGCATCGGTGCGGTGGAAACTGCGCGGTTCGGCGGCATTGGATCTGCTTTCCATGCTGCCGCTGGCGGTGCCGGGAGTGGTGGTGGCGTTCGGTTTTCTCGGGATGACGGTGAAATTCTCCTGGGCGGCGGCACTCTTTGACCCGGTGGAGAATCCGTTATGGCTGCTGGCGATCGCGTATGCGGTGCGCCGGATACCATACGTTGTGCGTTCGGTCGGTTCCGGTTTGGAACAGACTCCGGAGGAACTGGAAAATGCGGCGCGCAACTTCGGTGCATCGGCGTGGCAGGTGTTGTGCAGGATCACCCTGCCGCTGATAGTTGCCAACTTGCTGGTCGGAGGGTTGTTCGCCTTCAGTTTCTCGATGCTTGAGGTATCGGATTCGCTGATACTGGCGCAGAAAAGTGAATTTTTCCCCATCACCAAGGCACTCTTTGAGCTGTCGCAGATCCTGGGTTCCGGACCGAGTTCGGCAAGTGCATTCGGTGTCTGGGCGATGTGTTTCCTGGCGGTCACGCTTATTGCGGCGGGGGTGCTTCTGGGAAAAAGGATCGGCAGCATCTTCAAATTTTGAAAAAATACCGCGCTGTCAGAGCGAAACCTTGAATTTTGTCGGGCGGCAGTGTATATTTACTGTTTGTTGAAATCGAACAGCAGGAAGTTTTATGCATAGAATATTTTGTCAGGAAATTCCCGGTGAAGGAACTGTGTTTTCACCGGAAGCGCGGGAGGCGGAACATCTTTTCAAGGTGTTCCGGGCGCGTCCCGGAGAGGCAGTCGAAATGCTCGACGGCAGAGGAAACCGCGCCCGGGGCGAGGTGCTGCCCCAGCGGCAGATCAAGGTCACAGCCTGTGAACACATTTCTGAACCTGCGGAAAAACTTCATCTTTGCTGTGCGCTCCCCCGGCGGCAGAAGCTTGATGCTCTGCTGAAACAGGCAACCGAACTTGGCGCATGGACGATCCGTCCGGTGCATTGTGAACGCTCCGTCGCAGAGGGTAATCCCCGGGAACGGTGGGAAGTGCTGCTTAAAGAGGCGTGCAAACAGTCGGGCAACGCTTATCTGCCGGAGATCCGTTGTGAACAGAAACTTTCTGCCGTTCTTGCTGAATTGAAAGCTGAAGGTGTTGATATTTTTTACGGCAGTGTCAAACCGCTTCCTGCGGATCCCGGTGCGCCGGTAAAGGCGCGTTCCAAGGCGGTGTTCATCGGTCCGGAAGGCGGGTTTACCGATGAGGAGATATCTGAGATCGAAGCTGCCGGAGGGAAACCGCTGAATCTCGGACCGCATATCTTACGCTTGGAAACGGCGGCAGTTGCGGCACTGGCAGTGTTGCGATTTTTGTCTTTTATCTGCTGTTTCGGGATTATGGCACTTGCCATTTCCGGATGCGAACAGGCGGATATGAAGAAAAATCCGCTGTTTTTGAAAGCAGAGAAGCTGAGCAGCGATGGAAAGTTTGAGGATGCCCGGAGGTTTTTACGGCAGGCGGTCGCCCGTTACCCGGAATCCGCCGAAGCGTATCTGGCACTGGGAAAACTCTGCGAAGAGGAGCTTGACGACAAGCTGGAGGCGATATACTGTTACCGCAACTTTCTGCAATTTTCCCCTGCCGGTGATCCGCGGCGGGAGAGTGTGGAGAAGTTTATTGCCGGATTGGAAAAACAGCTTGCAAATGAGTTCCTCCAAAAGTCGGAGGAAGTGGCGAAGTTGAAGAAGGACAATCACAATCTGCTGACCGAACTGAATCTTGCCAAACGATTGATAATGAGCAATCAGCGCAAGATAAAAGATTTGAACGCTCAGCTTAAAGCGGCACAGCAGCGGCGCGGAAACAACAAGAGGAGAATGCGATGAAGAGACAAATTTTCCAACTTATCGCGGCATTATCAGCTGCCGTCGTCAGCGGAGGATGCTTTTTTCCCCGGGGAGCGCAGTTGACGGTAGTGGAATATGCCCCGGAACTGCGGCCGGTATCGCGCGTATTGAGTACGGCGCAGGTCGGAAGTGTGGTAAATCTTTCCGGTTCCGGCAGGGAGTTCGTCATCCGGAAAAAGAACGGCAGAGTCGTTTGCGATGAGAGCCGGAGATGGCTCATTTCTCCGGAGCGGATGTTGAAAAATTCCATGTTGCTCTATTGCAGCGGAACCGGAAACAGCAGGATAAGTGCGGAAGTTCTGAAATTTGAATTCTCCGGAAACTTGAGTGCGCTGTCCGGCATGGTGCGTTTCCGCAGCCGCACCGGGAGCGGCGGTGAAGCAAGCAGAGTTGTCGCTGCGGAAGTGAAGATAGCTGACCGCGATTACGGCAGCTGCGCCGCAGAGTTGTGGGAAAAGTTGTTGAATGAATTTTTCAAAGATAGCAGGGTGTTGAAATGAAAAAGTTTTTGATGATGGTATTTGTGGCGGCGGTCGCTCTTATTTCCGGCGGGTGTGTAAGGACATCGACGCTGGAGTGGTCGAAGCCGGTTCCGGGAGCCGTCAGTACTTCCGGTGCGCCGGTCGTGTGGCAGCTGAAAGCGCGTAATTGCGGATTGTATTTGTTCAATACCGTGCCGATCTGGTCGGGCAAAGAGAGCCGTCCCAACCGCAAAGATTACCGCATCGGCAGAGATACGGTCAACGAATGGGATATGCGGCGGCTGCTGGATTCCCGTTTGCATAAACTGGGCGCAGACCGGGTCGAGGATATAAAGATGTGCAGTTATTCCAGCGGCGCATGGGGACTGTGGATTTTCTGGAAAAGGTCGATGGTCGCCACCGGTTTGGCAGTCAAAAATGGCGGAAAACAAAAAAAACAGTGACAGAATTCAGAACATTACTTGAAAAAAACGCCCAGTGATGCTATATTCCGTATGCGCTGTATTGTACAGACGGAAGTTTTTGTGTGCTTAAAAAGTTTTGGATATTATAAGTAATTATAAAAAAAAGTAAAGGAAAAAGTTGAAATGAGCCGTAAAGTTATTATCGCCGGAAACTGGAAGATGAACAAAACCGCCGCCGAAGGCTGCGAACTGGTCAACGCCCTCAAAGAGAAGCTCGCCTGCAGCTGCTATGACAACGTCGATATCGTTGTCTGCCCGCCGTTCACCACGCTGGGTGCTGTGGTCGAAGCCGCCAAAGGCAGCCGGATCAAAGTCGGTGCGCAGAACGTCCACTGGGCGGAAAGCGGTGCGTTTACCGGTGAGATCTCTGCTGAAATGCTCAAAACTTCCGGTGTTGAATATGTTATCATCGGTCACAGCGAACGCCGTCAGTATTTCGGCGAAACCGACGCCACCGTCAACAGCCGTCTGAAAGCTGCGCTGGGCGCGGGGCTCAAACCCATCGTCTGCATCGGTGAATTGCTGGAAGAACGCGAAGGCGGCAAGACTGAAGAAGTACTGACCACCCAGATCCGCGGCGGATTCGCTGGTATCACCGGCGAGCAGATGGCGGATATCGTCGTCGCTTACGAACCGGTTTGGGCTATCGGTACCGGCAAGACTGCGACTCCGGAGATCGCTCAGGCGACCCACGCTCATGTCCGTAAAGAACTCGAAGCCATGTTCGGTGCGGAAGTCGCCGGCAAGGTGCGCATCCAGTACGGCGGCAGCATGAAGGCTGATAACGCCCGCGAGCTGGTCGCTCAGGCTGATATCGACGGCGGATTGATCGGCGGTGCCGCTCTGAAAGCTGACAGCTTTACCGCGCTTATCGATGAAGCGATGGGAAAATAAGTATTTTTTTCAAGATTTGTCCTTGTGCCGATTTGCATTTTGGCACAAGGCGGGTTATCTTTAAAGAAAAGTAGGCAAATATTTGTCAAATCCGTGATTTGACGAGAAAAGAGTAGAGTTATGAGTATTTTGACCGTTTTATGCTACGCGCTGATCGTAGTGATCGCGCTTTTGCTGATCGGGTTGATTATGATTCAACCGTCAAAATCCGGCGGAATGGGCGCTGCATTCGGCGGGATTGGTGAAACTTTCGGCGGAAAAGCCGGAAGTCATCTGACCAAGACTACCGTTATTCTTACTGCGCTTTTCTTCATCGTTGCGCTGGCACTGGCTGCATTTATCGGACACGGCGGTGGAACTTCAAAGGTGTCAGATGAGTTCTCTGCAGAATTGGTCCGCGGCAGCGAAGAAGCCAAACCGGAAGTTAAACCGGAAGTTAAACCGGAAGCCAAACCGGAAGCCAAACCGGAAGCCAAACCGGAAGCCAAACCGGAAGCCAAACCTGCGAAGTAACCAAGAGGTATTATTATGATCGGTGCAGCCAAACATATCACAGTTTTGATCGCGTTGTTCGTTTTATCTGTCCTTTGTGCAGCAGGGGAAGGCAATGCGCTCTTTGAACGTGTGAATGTCAAGGTTTCGCTGATCGAACCGGCGGAGGTGCGTTATACTTCATCTCTGCCGTTGAATTTGGGACGGCGGCAGCCCGACAACCGTTGGGTCATGATCGCCGTCGAATACACTCCCAAAGCCAAAGTGCTGACCCATGTCAAACGCCGCGACAAGTCTGATACTGCCCGGCGTCATGGGCAGATGTGGCTGGATGATGTGAATCTCCGTGTCCGTGTCATCTTCGGCAGTCTCAATGCTGCCGGGAGAACGGTGAACGTTTTGATGGATGGGGATACCAGTTTCTGGACGGTAAAGCTTGATGGTCTCAAACACACCGCTGTGATGTTTATTCCGGCATACCTTATCGACCGCTATTATGTGCAGCTTGCACGCAGTAATGTCAACCGCAAGAGTGTTTCTGCTGCCGTTGCTTCGCGCAAGATCAAAGACAGCGATCTTATCGTGGAGGCGGTCTTTTCTGCCGGCGGTGAAGAGCTCGCCCGCGCGTACAGCAATATCGGCGTGAGCAATATCAGCAGAGCTAAGAATAAATTTGAACGGATGGCCGGTCTGGTTCCCGGCGATCTGTTATTGAAGGGGGCGGTGCTTCCCAAAGGGAAATCGCCGTGGGCGTTTTATAATATCAATCATTTTGACCCGGAAAAAAGCACAGCACAAAGCAAGTGACTGCGACGGGGCAGCATAAGAGTGTGGTATTGAAATATGACAAAAGAAAATAAAGTTCTGGCAATCGACATCGGCGGAGAAAATCTCAAGATGGCAGAATTTCATTTCCCGGAGAGCGGCGGCATGGTAATGCATGCGTTCGCGTTCCGGAAAATGGTGCGTGAAGAAGGCGAGAGCAGCCGCGATATGTTCAGCCGTTATTACAACGAATTGATTCAGGAAGGCAATTTTACTGCGACCAATGTGCGTCTTTCTCTCTCCGCGCAGAACTCCTTCCAGCGGTTGAGCAAACTTCCGCCGGTACTCGGCAATCGCGATGCCATCGACCGCTTGATCGAATACGAAGCATCCCAGACCATGCCTTATGCGATCGAAGAGATCGAATGGGGATATCAGCTGCTTTATCACGAATGGGACGAAATGGTCCCGGAAGAACAGGAAGATGGTTCCATCGCCGAAGTCAGTGTTCACCGCAGTGAAAACGAGGCTATCTTCGTGGCAATGAAAAGCGAAGATGTGGTTCCGTTTACCGAAGTCATCGAAGATTCCGGCAAAGAGGTCGTTTCTGTGGATACCGCTCCGGTCGCGCTCTTCAACGCGGCGCAGGCGGCGCAGATCAAAGATGATGAGTGCGCGCTTCTGGTCAATATCGGCGGCGGTTCCACCAGTTTGATGATCGCGGACAAGCACCGGGTCTTTATGCGTAACATTCCGACCGCCGGTGAATCGGTTACGGCGCAGATCGCGCGTGAATTTTCCATCGACCACAACCAGGCGGAGGACTTCAAACGCCGTTACGGATTTGTTGCTCTCGGCGGCGCGTATGAAGAACCGGAATCCGAACTTGCCTCCAAGATATCCAAGATCACCCGAAACGTCATGACCCGTTTGCACGGCGAAATCAGCCGTTCCGTCAGTTTGTGGCGGGCGCAGCATGGCGGTTCCGCGCCGACGCGTATCCTGCTTGCCGGCGGCGGTTCCACGATGCAGTATACCACTGAGTTTTTCAATGAAAAGCTCCGTATCCCTGCCGAATACCTCAACACCTTCCCGCTGATCGGTATCGGCAGTGGTGTCGATAAGAACCTCCTGCAGTCCGTCGCTCCTATGTCGCAGGCGTTGATCGGACTCGGATTGCGTGATCTCGGTCACGCGCCGCTGGATATTTCTCTGTTGCCGAAAGTTATCAAAAAGCAGTTCGATTTGAACAGCCGCAAGCCATTCCTCTACGCTGCCGTCGGCACACTTATCAGCAGTTTGCTGATCTTCGTTTTCGGATTGATGCTGCTGCGTGACCACGAAGAGAACCGGGTCAAAGCGATCCAGAGCGACGTGGCAAAAGCTGAACGTGAAACCAAAAAGATCCAGCAGCTCAACAGTGAATTGCTCAATCTGCAGGGGCAGTTCGATGAATCCATGAACTTCCTGCGTGACCGCAATACCTGGGCGCGCATGGTCGGTGAGATCCAGCGCAAGATGCCGAAAAATGTCTGGCTGGTCGCGTTGGAATATGACGGTGACCGCAAACTCAACACCGTTGAAACCGGCGAAAGTATGGGCGGCGAAGAAGACGGCATGGTCTCCAACAAGGCGGATAATCCCAACAAGCGGATGCTGTTGAAGGATATTTCCAATTTGCAGAACATCACCAAAGTCCGTTTGGTCGGTTATGCCCGGGATAACCATGATGACGGCGGTGCGTCGATCAACGCATTCATCGAAGCACTCCGCAAAGAGACACCGGAATCACCGAGCTTCTTTGATGTCAGCAATGTCAATTTGAACCGCAACCGGGTGGATGCTGTGTACAATTTGTCCTATTTTGAAATAATACTTACGCTCAAAGAGCAGCTCAGAAAGTAAGCGGGGGGGATTACAGTGAACAGATTTACCAAAAAGAATATAGTTTTTATTTCGGTACTCTCCGTGACCGGTGCTATTGCCGCGATTTTGTTGATAATCGCCGGTATCGTGCTGTTCGGTTTGATCGACAGCATGGGCAAGACCAAAGAAGCCCGTGCCCAGGTCGAGAAATTGACCAAGGCAAAACCTGCTCCCGGTGCGGAAAACGAAGAGCGCATCAACAAAGATATCGCTGTGTATAAAGATGCCGCCAAAGGTATCCGCAAAGGGTTCAGCACTCCGCTGCAGCCGGCAGTCGATGCGTTTATCAAGGAGCTTGCTGCGCCGTCGACCGCGCAGATGAGCGATGAGCAGCAGGAGCGTTACCGGGTCCAGGTTCCCAAGATCGACGAGATGAGCGATGAAGAGAAGAAAAAACTTCCTATGCGCAAACTTACACTCGATGAGTTCAAAGAGTTTTACAGAGAACGGTTCGAGGTCGAATGTGGTAATTACAGTGACCAGCGTAAAGAGTTGCTTTCCACGCAGTCATTCTTCATCAACAACTTCCGTAAGAACTTCAGCAACTGGCAGCGTGCTGTCAGCAAATTTGCCGAGGTTGCGCGCAGTGCGACTTCCGAACCGATCATCAACACCAACGTCGTTGCGATGCTGCTCAACGCAATGGGCTTCGTCCGCGCTGTTCCGGAGGAGGCGGAATTCAACCGCTTGATGGAAGATTACCGCACGGAGATTGAAAAGAAAGCGGAAAAAGGCAAGCTCGGAATACAGGCTGATGCCGCCAACTTCATGCTCGGCAGCAGCGGCAGTAATCAGAACGAAAATAGTAATGTGAATCGCGGTTATGTTGCCGCAGATATCCGCGACGTGCTGTTCCACTGGGATGTGTTCGGTAATATCGTCGATCACCTCTGCAATGGCAAGGTGAAGATCCTGCACAACATCCGGGTGCGCGATTTCGCGGAAAAACCGGAAGAAAACCGCAAACTTGGAAATTTCCTTGAGACCGTCGGTGCGTATCAGATTTTCCATTACACGGTGGAAATTTCCGGTTCGATGGAAACTATCCGTGCGTTTTGTCAGAGTTTGGATCAGTCGTACAAACAGCGGAGATTTTACGTTGTGCGCGCGGTCACGCTTTATTCAGAAGAAAACGGTGCTGCGATCCTGATGAAGCAGGAAGAGCTGGCTAAAAAGGATAACAATACCGGCAGCAGCAGCGATGATGAAGGTAATCAGGGCGGACGCCGCCGCCGTCGCCGCCGCAACGCCGCTCCCGCCAACGCCGGCGGTGACGATGCCGGAAATCAGCAGAACGAAGAAGAATTGCGCCGCCAGGAAGCTGAACGTATCAAACGGATGAAGGTTCATGAACGCCCGGGATACGGTGCGGTGCTGGTCGGTATCGGTGATATGTATCGTGCATTTGTTGACTTTGACTATGTCGTTCTCGACAAAAATCAGTAAGGGGAGGCGGTTGTGAATTTCTTTAAGCGTTATTATGACAAAGTTATCCTTTTGTCGTTGTTTGTGCTCTTTGTGGCATTGATGATCACGGTGTTGTCTGTTCATCAGCAGACCCGTGAGATCACTCCGGAGCAGCTGCAGCTGCCGACCCGCCGTCCGGATCACCAGTGTGTGACCGCCGAACATGATGTATACAAATACGAGAGCAAGTGGAACGAATTGCAGATGAACTGGCAGCCGGTCGCCGGCGGTTCCGATCTGGTCAGACCGCAGAAGCTGGCGGTGTGTCCGTATTGCGCCGAAAAGGTCGACGGTGCCCGTTTGACTTTGATCCCGTATGCCGCGTTTGACGGCAAGAGTTCCTGCCCGCGCTGTTTGACTAAATTGGAAAAACCCATCGAAACACAATCTGTCGGCCGCGTGATCACCGCCAACGACAGCGATGGTGACGGTATTTCCAACGAGGATGAACGCAAGTACAATTTAAATCCGCAGGATGAACATGATGCAACGTATGACATGGACGGTGACGGTTTCAGCAACCGTTATGAGATCGCGCAGAAAAAGCGTCCCAATGATGCCACCGATCATCCCCCGCTTTGGCATCGTCTCCGGGTCGTCGGCGTGCGTAAAGTCGAGTTGCCCATCCGCTTCATGGGTGTCAATACCAACAAAAAGGCGGACAAAAAGAACTGGGAGATCCAGTACAACCTTCCGCGCACGTCACGTCGCGGCAAGGTGCGTATCGAAAGTAACTTCGTTTTTATCGGAGACGAAATCTCTGTCGATGAAAATGATAACCGCCGCTATGTGATTTACGATGTTGAGCATCTGCCGGATGATGACAAAAAAGATGCCAAAGGCAAGAGCGTTGCCAAAGCAGAGAAAACGGATGAAACCGCCAACACCGGCAAGTTCCGGATCAAACTCCGGGAAGTCGTTGAAGACAGCAAGCTGCGTCCTGATGAGTTGACTGTCATTACCCGTGAGCCGACCTATTCCTCCGACTTGCGTCCGGTTTTGCAGGATACCGGTCGTCCCGGTTCCCAGCCGATCGTCCGGCGGGTCAATGGTGAAGTCGTCATCGACCGTACCGAGCAGGTCGTTCGCGGCCGCCGTCCGTACCGGGAAAAATACCGTATCATCAATGTTGATGTCAAGACTCAGCACGTTACCATTGTCAGGAGTACCGGTATGGGTGATGAGGATGATAAGAACCTTGAGAAGTTTGTCATCACGCCCGAGGGCAAAGTTCCGCGGGAAGATTGGGTCACAGAGAACAAGTCGCAGGATTCTGCGTCCACTGGTGAATAATAAGTTCTGAAATGAATTAAAATATAAATATATCAGAAGGGATTGTGGAAATGATGAAACCATCCATCGTAGTCGCGGGAGTGTGTTCGCTTTTGTTCTGCTTCCAGGCGGGGGCGGAGAGTGCATCCGGTGCCGGAAAAGGCGGTGTAACTCCCCGGAAAACAGAGGCGGAGTACCGCAGGGATCTGGAAAACAGGTTCGTCGAACAGGACGGCATTTTGATGTCCGCCCGTGAGCAGGTCAAAAAGGGAAATTTCCCGGAAGCGATCCGGCTCTACACTAACGTTCAGGGCGAACTTGAACTGCAGGCCAACTCCATGGACAGCTGGAAAGCGCGCAAACGTCTCGCTGAAGTCTCTGCCGAGTTGAACAAGGTCAGGCTCCAGTATGGCAATGTTCTGCTGGGTAAAGCAAAAGATGCTTTCAACGAAGCAAAGTACAACGATGCGATATCATTCGCCGCCACGCTTGCCAAGTTCTGTCCGGCAATGCTGGAAGATGCCGAAGAGATCAAAACGCTCTCTCAGAGCAAGCAGCGCGGTGAAGAACGGCTCAATGATGTTTCTCCTGATCGGCTTTATCCCGATCTCAAGAACGATGAGCAGAAGATCGCCACTGCGCTCGCCGAAGCGCGGGTGTTTATGCGCAACCGCAAATACGAAGAAGCGCGCCGCCGGATCGAAGCGGTTTACAAAATCAATCCTTTCAATGCAGAAGCGGCATATCTTGCCAGCCAGATCTATTCTGAATATTACACTGCCGGTTATCACCGTTCCCAGGCTGATGTCCGCAGCATGATGGCGTTTGAAGCGTGGCAGTGGGTGGAACCGGTTTTCTACCGCAACGTCAGCAAAGTTGACGTCGAACCGGGACAGATCAAGGGTGTCAGCGACAAGCGTATCCAAAGTCAGCTCGATTCGATCGTTTACCCGACGGTCAAATATGTGGAAACCAATATCCGCGACGTTGTTTCACACCTGTCGCGCCTCAGTGCCCGTCTGGATAATACCACGACCGATGAAGGCAAAAAAGGTATCATCATCGACTATATCGCCATGAGCGAAGCGGAGATGAAAGCCGCCGAAAATGCTAAAAAAGCTGCCGCCGAAGCCGCGAAAAAGCAGGATGAGGGCGAAAATCTCGATGAGCAAAATGGTGGTGATGGCAACAATGCCGGAAAAACTGATACTGCTGCGGCGGCTCCGGAAGTTCAGGAGAAGCTGGTCACCCTCAACGTCAACAATGCCACGCTGCGTGAAGTGCTGGATTATATCTCCTTCCTTACCGATCTTCCCTATCGTGTGCTTCCTGACCGTATCATCATCGGTGCGGTCGGTGACAATATCATGACTGAAGAGTTTGTCGTGACGCCGGAAACGGTCGCTATGATCACCGGTGACACCGGCAACCAGCCGGATGATGCCGGTGCCGGCGATGAAGGAGAAAAAGGCGGCGACAAGGACGGTGGCGGTGACAGCGACGGAGAGCTTGTCGGAGGCAAGGTGCTCGATATCGACATCAATCCGGCACTGCTCCGCAAATTCTTTGAACAGTTCGGTATCAGTTTTGCCGCTGCCGGCAGCAGTGCTGTTTACGAAAACGGCAAGATCATCATGTCCAATACGCAGGACAATCTCAATCAGGTAAGTGAACTGCTCCGTCAGCTCAACACTCCGCAGCCGATGGTCCAGATCGAACTCAAGAGTATCGAAATTTCCGAAAACGATATGGAAGAGCTCGGTTTCAACTGGTCGCTCGGAACCATCGGACGTTCCAATGGTCACGACAGTTCATGGAGTGCCGGTCAGGGTGTCAATGCTCAGGTCGGTAAAGCGTTGAACGCATTGGGCAGCTCGCTGACCGGTGCCGGTGCCACGCTGGTTGACAATCTGAACATCTTCCCGGATCTGTTCGGTTCCATCAAGCCGTTTGACTCCGATACTGCGCTCAACCTTTCGCTGACGATCAACGCGCTTGACCGCAACGATCGCACGGAAATGATCTCCGCGCCCAGCGTTATCGTTGCTGACCGCAAGACTGCCAACGTCAATCTGAGTACGGTTTACTACTTCCCGGAAAGCTGGGAAGAACTTGAAGTCGAACTGGATGGCGGCGACGGTGACAGCGGTTACCGGGTCACCATCACCTCTCCGATGCCGGAGTTTGACGAACAGACCGATATCGGTACTGTCTTCAAGGTCACTCCGCAGATCAAAAAGAACCGTATCATCGGTCTCCATCTGATCCCGGAAGTTACCAGCTACGTCGGCAAAGACAGCTTCAGTGTTCCGGTCATCATTGAACGCCGCATCCTGAGAGACGGTAATACCAACTGGGAGGTGGATAACGCACTTTCCAAGAGCTTCGAGGTGTGGAAGCCGATCATCTCCACCCGGAAGCTGGATGTCCATGTCAACGTCTTCGACGGCGAAACTCTGGTGCTCGGCGGATTGTCCGACAGCAATATGGCCACGCGTTTGGATAAGATTCCGATCCTCGGTGATATTCCCTTTATCGGACGGTTGTTCCAGTCTCAGTCAGAGATCTCGACCCGTAAGAATATGTTGATTTTCGTTACGGCGCGTCTGGTGGATAATGCCGGATTGCCGATCAATGCGTTGGAAAAACATGGCGGCATTCCGGATGTCAACCGTTAATTCTGCCGAAGGAGTGATAACATGTTGAAGAATAAAGTTATGTTTCTGGTGCCCGGACTTATGCTGGGCGTGTCAACGATCGCAGCCCCCGATGCTCCGGGTGCCGGTAAAGCTCCGGCGGCTGCCAGTCCGGATTTCACCATCCGCCGCGATCATGTCGGTCGTCAGGAGCTGTTGCGCGATACCGATGTCAGCGTGGCAAAGGCAAACCGCCTGATAGTCGAAGGCAGATTTGATGAGGCGATAGCTCTTTACAGGAAAGTTATCGACAGTTTGAAGAATTTTGCCGGACAGCGTTTCGTTGAACGGCGGATGACTTGCGAAAACCGTATCAAACTCTGTTATTTCAAGAAAGCGGAAGCCGCCATGCGTAAAGCTGACGACACCGTTTCCATCGGCGACTTTGAAGCGGCGATCCGTCTCTGCAAAGAGGCGTTGCAGTATTGTCCGGAAAAGAAAGAAGAGCTGGAAAAGAAGATCGCAATGTACGAGACCCGCAGAAAAGCCGCTCGCAACCGCGAAAACCGCGACATTGCCAACCTCGTTCCCGGTATGGAAGCTCAGAATTATCAGATCCAGGTCCTTATCGAACAGGGACGCGCTCTGGTGCGCCGTCAGGAATATATGAAGGCAAAGCGCAAATTTGAAGAAGTTCTGCTGATCGATCCTTACAGCGATGTTGCCATGCAGGATCTGCTCGCGGTCAACACGTTGATCCGCAACTCCGCTACGCTGCGTGCCAATGCTACTGCCCGTCGTCTTGTCGGTGCTGCCGCCTGGGGCAAAGCGATTCCGGTGGTCACTGATAAGATGTCTATTGATGATGCGAACCAGCTGGATAAACCGGCAGTCAAAGCGGTTGAATCCGAATTGGAGAAGAAGTTGCGCACCATCCGCACCACGGCTCAGCTGGACGGTCTCAATATCTTCCAGATTGTTGACTTTCTTTCCAAGGAGTGTCTGCGCCGCGACCCCGCCCGTCTGGGTGTCAACTTCGTGGTCAAAGGTCTGCCCGGTGTGACCGCTGATACCGAAGATCAGCAGACGATCGACCAGTTCATCAAGCGCGATGCATCGATCTACGACATCCTGTTTGACTTGCAGCACAAGAAGAAGTTCCTCACCTTCCGTGTCGACCGCAATGCGGTTTTCATCGCCGCCAAGGATGTGCCGTTGGAAAAGACGGAGGTGAAGGTCTTCAACATCTCCCTGCCCGCCAAGATCGCCCGCAATATCGAAAGCAGTCTTGCCACCCGTGATATCAAGTTCGACAAGAACAAAGGGACCTATGTCCGGGTCATGGGCAACTACGTTATCGCCTGCCACACTCCGGATAATTTGAAAAAAATCGAAAACGTCCTGCTCAACATCAGTTCGCAGGAGCCGGATATGGTTCAGCTCATGTTCAAGTTCCTCGAAGTGAAACAGGACGACCTGGATGAACTGGCATTCAACTGGCAGTACAGCCGTTCCGGTAACAAGGTGCATTTCAACACCAACGCCGGAAATGCTCTGCTCCGCCATTACAGCTATGATGCCTCCGGCGGCGGTAAGCGTTCCGACGGTATGGCAGTCGGCGGCAGTCAGAATGATGCCAACTACTACTTCAACTGGAACGATAAAAAGAACAACTTCTCCTTCCAGCTCTATGCGCTGGATTGGGCTGACAACGCCAACGTTCTTTACGCGCCCCGTATCACGACGATCTCCGATCAGCTGGCAACGATCGACATGTCTGAAAAGCACTACTACCCGGAAGACTGGGAATCTGTCGATGCCGAAAGCTCTGACGACCTCCGTTTCCCCGGTACCGTGCAGCCGGATTTGGAAGATGAACAGTCTCTCGGTATCAAGTTCCAGGTCAAGCCCCGGGTCATCGGACAGCGTATCACGGTTCCGATCGACGTCCCCATCATCCAGTTCAGCGAATGGTTGACCTTTGATAACGGTGACGAAGAAGACCGCGAATATGTAAAGAAGCCGATCTTCACCAAGCGTCAGATCACCACTGAAATCACGGTCAAGGATGGTGAAACCGTCTTTGTCGGCGGTGTGGTTTCCGATCTTTCCACGATCATCCACGACAAGATTCCCATTCTGGGAGACATCCCGTTCATCGGACGGCTTTTCCAGTCCAAGTACACCAAGTCGCAGAAGGTAAATCTGATGGTGTTCCTGACCTGCCGCATCGTTAAGCCGGACGGTTCCGTGCGCTATCCGGAAAACACGCTGGATGACGGTATCCCCGACTTCCCGCGCAACCAGTAACATGACTGTTCACCCCGGAATTTTCCGGGGTGATTTTTTTCTATGTATACATTTAACGTTATAGGCAAGGTGTACTGCGATGAACAGTATAAGTTTGAAGCACCGCGGCAGGGCGTGTTTTCTTCTGCAAGTGCATTTATCGAACTGGAATCATGCTATGGCGGCGATGCAATAGCTGATCTTGCCGGATTTGAACGCATCTGGGTGGTGTTTGTGTTTCACCGCAACCTTGAGGCACAGTGGAAGGCACGGGTGGCACCGCCGTGCGCGCCGGAGAAGCGCAAGTACAGCGTTTTTGCCACGAGAGCCCCTTACCGTCCCAATCCGGTGGGAATAAGTTGCGTCAAGCTGGAACGTATCGACGGCAGACGGCTGTATATCAGTGCCCATGATTTGCTCGATGGAACGCCGGTGCTGGATATCAAACCTTACATCCCGTGTGCCGATGCGTTTCCGGAGGCGGCGGCGGGGTGGCACGATGAGCTTGCCCTGCCGGAGTG
This sequence comes from Lentisphaeria bacterium, assembly GCA_017508135.1. Classification (GTDB taxonomy): domain Bacteria; phylum Verrucomicrobiota; class Lentisphaeria; order Victivallales; family Victivallaceae; genus UBA1784. The sequence goes on from JAFVZN010000057.1 coordinate 38,117, forward strand.
GAAGGTGGCATACGGAGAAAAATTTCTTCAACAGGCAGAATTTTTGCGTGAGCATGGTGCGCCGGATATGGTGAACTTCTGCGATGTGCAGTTGGTGCGCGACCCGTTTAACCGGAAGCGGCGGCGCGTGACGGTGCAGGGGGAGAATGATGCTGTCATCGGCTGCCGTACCTGGCGGCTGCATTTTAAGTTTGATGCAGAAAAATATCATATCACCATGGTGGAAATACGCTCGAATTACCGGGAGGACGAGCTGGCTCCGGGATGTGATGATCCCTATGCCGACAAGGAATTGCATCGGGAATTCCGGCGGCGGTTTGAAGTGTGATTTCCCGTGGGGCACTTGAGTTCCGGAATAAAACACATATATTCATTATCAGAGGTGGATATATGCAGTTATTTATTCTTGATCCGGAACCGGAAGCTGCGGCAACGATGCTGTGCGATGTGCATTTGCGGAAAATGTGTCTGGAAACGGCACAGATACTTTCGTCCGTGATCGTGCGGCGCGGGGGAGAACTGCTGCCGCAAATGCCGCGCGCATATAATATCAACCATCCGGTGATAACGGCGCTGGATACGCCGTTCAAGATCAACTGGGCGGTGCGGCATAATGAAGGATTACAGCGCGAATATGAGTGCCGCTTCGGGCGCAGACACGCGTATTGGAGCTTGACGGCGGTGTACCGGGAGAAACTTTTTACTGCCGGAGCGGTGGTTGAGGATTGGAGTTTTGCCCGCAATTTTTCCGGGGTCGGAATCGCGGAACCATCCATCATCGGAGCATACAGAGAGTATTACCGTTATAAAAAGCAACTCCTCTCCCGCTGGCACTATACCCGGAGAGAGGAACCGCCGTGGAGCGGCGGGGAGAATGAAGAAACCCGGCGTTGATGCCGGGTTCGGATGTTGATGCCGGCAGTGTCCTCAGTGGGAGCAGGAACCGTTGCCGCAAGTATGACCTTCACCGTGATGGTGGTGGTTGCAATGGAAGTTTTCCCGGACTTGCAGAACGTCGTTTATAAAGGCAACTGCCACCGAGCGGACATCACCTTCGGCACCGCCGATGACCTTTATTCCGGCGTTGGAGAGGGCGTTGATCGCACCGCCGCCGATACCGCCGCAAATGAGAACGTCAACATTTTCTGCGGCAAGCAATGTGGCAAGCGCACCGTGTCCGCTGTCGCCGGAGGAGAGCTGTTTTTCGGAGATGATCCTGTTCTCTTCGGCTTCAAAGATGGCGAATCCCGGTGTATGACCGAAGTGTTGAAAAACCATGTGATTTTCGCATGTAACTGCAATTTTCATAGCTAAATCCTTTCTGTGTATGATCGCAACATAATATAGTACAATATTTCCAATAGTCAAGCCGAATAAATAAATCTGCTTTCATCGATGGTGACTTGAGGATATGACTGCATTGTAAGTCGCATCCGGAGAAGCTGTAACTTAATACTTCGCTTTTCTTGACAAGGGAAAGGAAGTCGGGGGAAGGGAAAAACCTCTTTTTTCGTGAAAAGACGTTTTTCCCTTCCCCCGGAAGATCGACACTTTCAGCAAGATGCGGTGTGTTTGATATATGCCGCGGCGGCCTGGATGAAGAAGATGGTTCCCAGATCGCGCAGGTAGTAGGGCGAACGGTCGGTTCCGTCAGGGAAACAGACTTTTTCCAGCACCGCACCCTGCAGGTTGGGATCGGCGGCGTTTGTGAACTGCATCGCCATGCAATATTTGATCGCAAGTTCAGCGCGCGACATCCAGTGATCATGCTCTCCGACACCGGCGCGGTCCATAAAGCAGAGGGCGGCGCAGGCACTGCCGCTGGTGGCGTGCCCGAAGCTGGCAGTGCGGAAGTCGGCTCCGGTATCACGGATGATACCGCCGTCACGGCGCAGAGCCTTGTCGTACCATTCCACGGAGCGGCAGAACACACCGAGGAAACGCTGGTCGCCGGTCTCGTTGAACATGGTCAGCATCGGCCGTCCCCACCAGTAGGCGTGGCGGGGATGGATAATGCCGGTTTCGGGGTTGCAGGGGCAGATCTTTATCCAGTTGCCGGAGGGATATTCCTCTTTGACCAGCGTTTCGGCGATGGCGCAGGCGATATCGAAGTAGCGTTTGTTACCGGTGAGTTTCCATGCGGAAACGAATACGGCATCGTCCAGCAGCGGACGGTTCTGCGCGCCCCACAAGCCGAAGATAAAACTTCCGCTGGTGATCTGGTAGTAGTCGAAGAACTTGCCCAGATTCTCCTGCCACGCTTTGCGGGCGACCCAATCCACCGCCAGCAGCGCGGCATCGCGGTAACGGGGATCTCCGGTGGCATCGCTGAGTTTGAACATACCGTCGATACTTTCCAATATCGCGGAGGTGTTGACCAGATCACAACGGTCCTCAAAGGCGGGGAACAGTCCGGCATCGTCGCCGGACTTTATCTGGTTGGCAAGGAGAAATTCCGCGCAATAGCGGGCATCATCCAGCAAAGACGGCTCATCCAGCACCTCCGCTGCGGCAACGAGAGCTTTCACCCCCTGACCGGTGTGCCAGTAGGGGCAGAATTCATCCCATGTACCGGTGGCGGCGGTATATTCGCCGCGCAGGGCACCGCGCCACTCGGTGTAGTTGAAAGATTCACCCTTTTCGCCGCAGGGAATATTTTCCCGGATGGTGGCGACACCGGTCAGCCATTGGACTCCCAAACGGATGTGGGACTTCAAAACTTCAATATCAATACTCATTTTTTCTTTGTTTCAACTTTTATCATCTTGTGCGGCCAACTGGCATGGTATTTTTCATAGGTGGCAAAGTGACCGTAGTTTGCCACCATATCTCCTTCAACAGAAGCGCGGAACGCCGCCATTGCGTTGAAGGCTTTTTTGAACTCTGTACTGAGTTTCACCCGTTCCGGGCGGGGACGGTTTTGAGCTTTGGCGAGTTGCCATGCTTTATAGGCGGCGCTGCAGTTGCGGCTGAGTTCCGCGTCGCGCAGACCTTTGCGGAGGAACGCGATACGTTTCAAAACAACGGCGTTGCCTTTAGCGCGTTTTTCCGCCTTGTCCAGGATCGCATTGGCTTGAACGAAAAGTTTCCTGGGATAGAGTGCGGCAGAGACAAGATAGAAACTGGAATGACCGCCGCCGAGGTTGCCGAAGCGATCTTTGTTTTCACTGCAGAGCTTTAAAAATTCCGCATCAGTGATGGAGGAACTGAATTCTTCCCAGAATTTGATATATTCAGCGATCTCTTTGTCCGCCGGAGCGAAGATATCGCAGTAATCTTTCATCATCTGATCGTAGGAGAGATCCGGCTGGCGATGGAGACGGATCAATGCGTAAAGCATCATGCCATGATTTGCCCATGCGCCGGTCAGAGAATCGTAGTTGGTTCCGATCATACCGTTCTTTGCGGCAAAAGAGAAGTCTCCGCAGATGATGCGGCCGAGGTTCATCGGCATATTTCCGCCCATGAGCATATAATTGGGACGGAAGACAAACTCTTTGATACCGGCTTTGCGCCAGCCGGTAATCATTCCGCGGATATTATTACTGTCTTCCTGCGAATAGGGAAATCCGGTGCCGGGAACCATATTGAGAACGACATCTTTGTCCAATTTGGTCTCTACGGGCGGTTGCGTATAGTTGGCGTAGGCGTAACCGATGACTTTGGCGTTGGGGTCGATTTTCTTCGCTTCTTTGAGTACTGCCATATAGAATTTTGCATAACGGTCGGAGAGAGACGGCTGGCGCTGCATGACGACCTTGTCACCTTCTTCGCCCCATTTTACTTTGCTCAGACGGTGGAAACGTCCGCTGCGGGTGAGCGGGTCCTGTTTTTTGCCCCAATACTCCGACGTGGCAAAGGCGGGGTCCGGAGCATCCCAGGCGCGGCAGTTGGCGCAAAGGCACATGCCGGGTGAATCGTTTTCGCACAGGTTTATCATGTAAGTATAGGGAGATGCTTTCCGGCGGGGAATGGAACTGCGCCACTTCTGAATAATGATTTTGTGCAGTTCCGGATTGGATACACACATGGTGATATACTGTCCCGGCGGGTCGCCTTTGAGCGGTTCGCGTTTCCCGTTGGTAAGCAGAGAGAACAATTCCGGTTTGATTTTGCCGTAGGTTTTCCAGTAGCTGTCAAAGCCGTGGTTGTGAAAGAGGTTGACTGATGCACCCATACGGTGACGGATCAGAAACAGATGCTGCGTTTCCATGAATTTTCTCCACGCATCAACGCTGCTCCAACCGGTAATGGTTTTGACGTTGGAACTGTAACCGGATTCGCGCATCCGGCGGGCGACCAGCGGTTCGATACCGGAACGGTCGATTTTGCCGACTTCCAATTTGGTGCGCGCGGGGATGACTTCACCGAGTTCACCGGGCCATATCCACTTTACTCCGAGATCGTTTTCCAGATAATCGTAAACCGCGTAAAGTGTTCCCTGACAGGCAACAGACCACTGGTGACCGACACTTTGACCGTTGCGGTCGCCGCCGACGAAGACGATGCCGTCTTTGACACTGCGGATGATGCGGCTGTCCATGGCGAGCTTGCTTTTGTCCACGCCGCACGCGGCGGCAGCTTTGGTTCCGCCGATATAAAAGTGATACGGCAGGGAACTTTTCTGACTCTCTTTGATGATGGCAGGCTTTTTGCCCAACGCTTTGCCGAGGTGGTATTGCAGCTCTTTGGCGGCGAAATCTTCGGCATGGTTGGGGTTATCCGGCGTTATGATGTCCGCGCTCCATTTGCCATTTTCAAAGGCGGTGAAGGCGCACAGTTGCAGTACACACAGCAGTGCAAGTGTAATAAGTGTTTTTCTCATTTATATAAACTCCTTTATCAATGTTTTTTACTGCCCCAGAAATCGCTGGTCGCATTGAAGCTCTGATCGTAAAATTTACGGGTGACGATCTCGCCGTGACCATCGGTGAACAACATCGGAATAACCGTTTTATGCGCGGCAAACAGCTGAGTCGTGGAACTTTGGGCAACGCCCTGCGCGCACTTGTCGTAGGAATCGGATGAGATGTTGGTGGCAGGCGGTCTGCTGCACACCACACCGTATCTGACACCGCAGGTGTAGAGCCAGGTTTTCGACATGGTGAAGATCCGTGAAACTTTAGAGGCATCATCATCTCCGGTACGGCAGATCATATCATACTTCAAATGTTTGGTCAAACCGTGATGACCGTTCATGCCGTAAGAGGTCGATCTGTCAAAGGTGGACGCAACGGTGGTACACTGCCAGAATTTGGTCGATTCCGCAGACGGCGTATAACGCCGGCTTGAGCTGAGACCGATGGCAGTGCCGCCCAGCTGTTTGTAGTGATAGCCGTAACCGGAACTGCTGTCTGAATTCCAACAAACGCAGGGCTTGTAATCGTTACTGTCTGCGACGTACTGCTGCACACCGTTACCTATTTGTTTGAGGGTGTTGAGACAGCTGCTCTGTTGTCCGCGGGCGCGTGCGCTCTGTAGAGCGGGCAGCAGTACTGCTGCCAATATCGCTATTATCGCAATTACTACCAGAAGCTCTATCAGGGTGAATCCTTTGCGTGATGTGGTTTGATGTTTCATCGCACTTCTCCTTTTTATATGGTTACTGTTTCATATTTATTTTCACAGGGATGACCGTCAGCAATCAACACTTTTCCCTGTTCCGGCAGATTTATCATCGACCACTTGGTGACGGAACGCGCTTCGCCGCCGTGACGGCATGGCGCACAGCATGAGGAGTGGTCGCGCAACATGTTTTTGATATCTTCAAGCGAAGCCGGTTCCGGCAGCGCGGCAATGTACTCTGACCGCTTTGCGCAGAACGGCCGGACTTCGGGATCGCGCTGATCGGCGAACTCCACCTCCGGCGCACGGTACAAATTGGTCGAATAGGAAAACTGCTCATTCTCACTGCGTTTGACCAGTTTCGGTACAGCGGCATCAATAAAGAATGTATTTTTATACTTATCTCCGACCGCGATGGAAAATCCCTTCCCGGTCAGTGGATAACGCCCGAGCTTTTCCAACACTTCCCCGCTGGTGCGGCTCTCTTTCATCACCTGCATCATCGCCAGCCGGATATCCACCCGGTCGCCGTTCCGGGGAAACTTGGAACCAACCGAACCGTGCGTGTTCGCCACGCCTTCAGCATTCATCGAATCCAATCCGCTCAACCATCCGGCGTAGGTGACCGTCACTACCGGAATACCTTTGTCCGGGCGGCGGATAAGGGTGACAAAACGGCACTTTTCAAACTCTCCGGCATCGTTGTTCTTCGCCACAATAACTCCGTCAGCACTTTCGCGCAGCATCAGCGGCGTACACCGCTCCGTCTTGTTGTCAAACGTATCGACAAAGTTCATCGCCATCAGGATCTTGAAATCGACTCCCGCCCCTTCGGCAACGCCTTGCAGCTCTTCATAGAGGTCAGGAAGGTAAACCGGCAACACCCGGTTCGCTTCAGCAAAAAATCCATCCAGCCGCTCCGGCTTGACATAGTATACCCCGATGTTTTCAACTTCGTACCGGATATCCGCTCTCGCGCCTTCTCCGTACTCTCTTCCCATTTTCCGGGGAGAACCACTGCATTCGATCGTAGTCATTGAGAATTGCCTCCGTTGTGATTGCACTTTTTATCGCTGACACAATAATATACTTCAAGGAGATAGGTTGTGCAATTGCACTTTTGAAGCATTTTTTAACAATATTGAAACACTCTCCTTGAATGCTTCCGTCTGCGGCATTATATTATCCGGAGAAAAAACAATAACATCACAGTCTGGAGGTCAATGTGTATCACGCATTCTCTTTTTACAACGGAGAACTGGGTTTTTATATCCGTTCCATCGGACACTTTGACTATGCCCCCGGCGAGATGGGACGGCGTAAAACTGTCGATTTCGGCGAAATATTCTGGTGCATTTCCGGCAGTGGTTATTTCCACGATCACGAAGGCAAAACTCATATCCTGCAACCCAACTGGGTCTGGTATTATCCCCCCGGTTCGACCCATATCTTCGGTGCCGCTTCGGAACATTTTCACTACCGCTGGCTGACGATCGACGGCCCGCTGGCAGCGCACCTTTTCGCCGGGTTCAATATCGCTCCCGGTATGACCTTCGCCGGTCTCTGCCCCGAAGAATACTTTGAACGTATCGCTTCGGCGATTTCCGACCCGTCACGGATGCCGGATATGCTCTGCAACGCCGTTTCCATCCTCTCCAAAATAAACTCCGGTACCGGGAAAAATGTCACTTCCGGCGGTTCGATCGCCGCCGCCGCCCGCGCCCTTATCGACCAGCACTTCCGCGATGCCAAACTCAATGTCGAATATATCGCCGATAAACTCGGTCGTCACCGCGTTTCTGTCGCCCGTGACTTCAAACTCATGTACGGCATCTCCATTTCCAGCTATATCCAATCCTGCCGCTATCAGGAAGCCTTTTACCTTATCCGGGAAACCAAACTCCCTCTGGCGGAAATCCCTGCCCGCTGCGGCTTCAGTTCCATCAACTATCTCTCCCGCGTCATCCGTACCACCACCGGCATCACCCCCGGGGAGTTGCGCCGTTCCGGGAAGTAGGGAGGGGCGGCGATCTCGCGTGCTACTGCGAGCCTTTCCGGCGGACGGCGGCTCGGTTGAGGACAGTAGTCCACGCCCTCGCCGCCGCCTTGGAAAAACTCGCATTAGCGGCGCGATATCGCCGCCTATAGGCTTGGCTGGCTTTTGTGTCGCCTGTCGGCGACCAGGGTAGTGGTGATGTGCGCCGCTTGCGCGGCTTATAGTAAGGCTGGCGCACTGTCAGTCTCCCTTTGGAGCGATGGTTCGGTTAGGAGCAAAAGGTCGCTGGCTTGATGTGGGGGCTCCTCGCCCCCACGCCCCCCGGCAGGGCGCGCAAGCCCTGCACCGGAGTATGGAGTTGGTATGCCGGGCTTCTCCGGCAATTCTGAATGTGCCAAAATAGCGAAAAATCTGTCGCCTTTTCTGGCGGCAGATTTTTCACTCTTTTGTCACGGTTCCGCCCGCGGGGGCCCTCACGTCCCCCGCACCCCCTTGCGTTGGGCTGGCGCAATGCGGAGTTCCACTTGGAGCAGGGGAGCTGTTGGAGTGAGCAGCAATGCCAACGGGGTTATCTATGTACAAGCAACTCAACACTCTCCGTCCCCATCCGTACCCATCCGTACCCATTGTATATTATTCCCCGGTTATCAGATAGCAGTTGCTCCCTTTGGCGAGAATGGGTATTTTCACTCGTCGGAGCCAAAGGTGA
>JAFVZN010000058.1 GCA_017508135.1 Lentisphaeria bacterium
CCGGGCGGGTTTTGCAAGCGAGAAGCGAGGGGAGTGGACTTGCGTCCTCGACCCTCGCGGCGAGCGCAGCAAGGCGCGCTCCGGCAAAGCGAGATCACCGCCACTCCATCCGCAGCAAGGCGCGCTCCGGCAAAGCGAGATCACCGCCCCTGATTACTCAACACGTTATCCTGCCATAAGTCGCGGTTCTGACGCAATGCTTCGTACAAAACGATACTTGCGGCGTTGGCAAGATTCAAACTGCGGTTGAATTCGCCCGGCATGGGGATGCGGTAAAAGTTTTCCGGATAACGCCGGTGCATCTCCTCCGGCAGTCCGGAGGATTCCCGCCCGAAAACCAGATAATCTCCCGGGCGGAATTCGGCATCAAAGAAGTCGCGCTTTCCGTGTGTGGAGATGAAAAACATCCGTTCCGGCATCTCTGCGGCAAGAAAACTCTCCCAGGACGGATGAATCGACGGTGCAAGGTATTCCCAGTAATCCAGCCCTGCCCGCTTGAGAAATTTATCTTCCAGAGAAAATCCCAGCGGCTCGATCAGATGCAAACGGCTCGACGTGGAGACGGCAAGCCGTCCGATGGTACCGGTGTTCTGCGGTATCTCCGGCGCAAACAGCACGATATTGAACTTTTCCATACGTTATTCCACCTTTATCATCCGGGCGGCGAACAAGGTATCGCAATCGTAATTTCCGCCGTCGATACGGAGCATTCCCGGCGCGATATTTCCGGTCAGCGGGTCGGTGAATGGATCAAGTTTGAACTCCGGATGCGCGGCAAGGAACGCCCGCACCACATCACCGTTTTCCGCGTCGAAAACCGAACACGTTGCGTAAACCAATATACCGCCGGAACGCACTGCTCCGGCGTAGGTGTTCAGGATCTCCAACTGCTGTGCGGCAAGTTCAGCAACTTCTCTTTCCGTCAATATCCACTGCGCGCCGGGGTTGCGCCGCCACACGCCGGAACAGCTGCACGGGGCATCGACCAGCACGCCGTCAAAGGGATGCTTCACCCGTCCGGATGCGGCAATATTTTCTTTCACGGTGATATTGGGGAATCCGGCACGCCGGGCGCGCCGCCGGAGATCTTCAAGTTTATATGCCCGCAAATCGCTGGCGGTAACGTTGCCCTTGCGCTTCATCATCTGCGCCAACTGCAAAGTTTTCCCTCCGGCACCGGCGCAGGCATCAAGCCACCGGTTTCCCGGGCGGGCATCACAGATAAGTCCGACACACTGGCTGGCAAGATCCTGTATTTCAAAGCATCCGTTCCGATAGCTCTCAAGGGAATACAAATTGGTCTTTGCCCGCACTGCGATCGCAGCAGATATCTGCGGATGCGGAGTAATGTCGCCATTTATGGCATTGAGTTCCTCCATCATAGCAGAATGTACTTCATTGGACACGCACTGTGTCCGCAGATAGATCGGCGGCCGCTGGGCAAGCGCAGAGATAAACACTGAGCGGTCAAGGTTTACCGGAAGAACATTCAATATCCATTCCGGCAGCAGATCATCCAGTGTCAATGCCGCGCTCGTATTGAAGTAATCCGCCATCTGCCGGGCGCGCCGTTCCGGTGCGCTTGCCGGACGCGGCAGTGCCGGAGATAACTTGTGTCCGGTACGGATGATCTCTGCATTGTCAAACGAACCGTTGATAAACGCTCCCGCCATCAGCAGTGCGCCAAGTTCCCGGGAAGTAAATCGCACCATTCCGCTCTCCAACTCCTCCAGACGTTCAGCGGGCAGATATTTACGCAAAAATCCCCAATACCGGAGCAGTGCATAGACCGCATCGGAGATAAAAGCCCGGTCGCGGGAGCCGCAGCGGCGGTTTTCTTTAAAATATGCCGCCAGCACCCGGTCGGAGTGTTGATGACGACCGAAAATCCCGGAAAGAACCCGCCTCAACGCATCATCGAGCAAGTTGAGCTGCGCGTTCCGTTTACCGGGAGCCATTGTATCGAGTATGTAATCTTTTTCCATAATGTATATAATATAACGCACTTCCGTCAAAAAAGCAATTTGAAAATTGACAATATTCGTTTATTATGTCTATATCAGAGGAGAAAATTTCCGGAAAGTTCCGCGGCGGAAACCTTTTTCCGGAAAGCAACAACATTTGAGGAGGATTTTATATGAACTTACTCGCCAAACGTGAACATGAGGTCCCGGCAGAACTGGAAAAAGTTTTCCCGGGTGTCGATGAGTTGATGCGCTCTTTTTTCGGCCGTTTTATCGAACCCGGATCCGGACTGCTCCGCAGTTCAGTTTTTGATTCCCGCTGGGAGACCGAAGTAAAAGATAAAGAGGTCATCGTCAAGATCTCCTGCCCCGGCTGCAAGCAGTGCGACTTTGAATTGGAGATCGTCGGTGACATCCTCAACTTCAAAATGCACCGCAAAGAAGAGTGCAATAAAGAAAACAACAAAGAGAACTGCGGTCGCCGTTATATCTTCCGCGAACGCTCGCTTGCCGAATATTCGGAATCGATCAAGCTCACCGTCCCGGTCAAAGGTGCCGAAGCCAAAGCGCACTACAAACACGGCGTTATCGAAGTTGTCATTCCCCGCAATCTGGAATCTCACCCCGCCGGACGCACCATCAAAATCGACTGCTGCAAATAAAATTTCACAGAAAGGAGAATCTGTTTATGAGCGAAGATATGGAAAAGACCGCAGGCAAACACTCCGGTCACGAATGCATCACCGTCCGCCCCGCCGCCGATGTCACCGAGATCCCGGACGGTGTGGAGATCTGTTTTGAGATCCCCGGTACCGGCAACGAGGACATCACACTGGAAATCAAAGATAAACTTCTCACGCTCAAAGCGTGCAGCACTTTGCACCGCCGGGGACTTCCGGTACTCTACAAGCGGTCATTTTATCTTTCCGATGCCGTCGATACCGAAAAAATCACGGCGAAAGCCGCTGACGGTCTGCTGACACTCTTTCTGCCCAAAGCAGAGTTTGCCAAGGCTCACAAAATCGAAGTGAAGTAAAACAACACTGTTGAAACATCCGCCGCCTGCCGTCCGGAAGGATCCCGGACGGCATTTCTTTTGTCAATACTATATTCCCATTAGGGGGAGATAATTCGATAAGCTTTTTGCGACCAACGGGAGCAAAAAATACTCCGCTTTTCGCGGAAGGGGTGGGGTGTGGGGAGGGGAAACCCTCTTTTCTCGTGAAAAGAGGGTTTCCCCTCCCCGCAAATCATCTCCCTTTTTCGGGAACAGAGCTTTTGTCAAAGTGCGCGCAAGGTCAGCTCTTTGCCGTCAAAGAAACCGAATGAACGCGGAGTCTGCTGTTTCGGCAATGAAATCGAACCGGGGTTGAACAGCACGATCCCGGTGTCACCGATAAGCCGGTACTCCGGGATGTGGGTGTGCCCGTGGACCAGCACAGTTCCTTCCGGAACCGGCGGCAGTTTGTTTTCATGCCACAAGTGACCGTGGGTCAGGAAGAAACGGTGGTCATCCGCCGCCAGTTCCGCATATTCAGCCATTATCGGGAACTCCAACAGCATCTGATCGACCTCCGCATCACAATTCCCCCGTACCGCAAGTATCTGATTTTTTCTTGCGTTGAGCATCTTCGCCACCTGCGGCGGGTCATAGAATCCCGGAACTCCGTTGCGCGGACCGTGATACAGCACATCACCGAGCAGTACCAGCTGGTCAGCCTGCAGATCGTCCGCCCGCTTCAACAACTGTTCAAGCGTGGACGGAACTCCGTGAATATCTGAAAAGAAAACAATTCTCATGCTTTACCACGCCTGTCCCTTTGATGCGTAATATTCCGCAACATGAGGACCGATCGGTTTGATAAGTTTTTTGATGGCGACCGCATACTCCCGGATCTCATACTGGGCGTGTTCGCTGTCGCGCAGTTCAAGGAAGTGGATCAAGTTGGAAAGGTCGACCGTTCCCCAGAAGGTCACCATCATATTCTGCGGCAGCACTCCGCGCGCCTGTTCCCGGCACACACCGGATGCGAGCAGTTTTTCATAAAGCTCAAACGATGCCTGATTGTGTCCGGCCATCATCTCCTGCAGCGCAGTTCCGTCAAATTCCGGGTCCGCGACCGATGCCTGCCGGTCGCTTGCCGCCTGACGGCGCAAAGTTTCCGGGGTGTAAAACTCCATATCGACTTCGGTATAACGCCGGGAGATCTCGTTGTAACTCCAGGTGCGGTGACGGTGCCACTGCCCGCGGACAAAGAGCGGACAGTGGATGCTGAAAGTAAACACCATGTGTTCCAGCGGACTGGTATGCTTGTTGGCGATCAAATATTCCAGAAGTTTGACATCACGGTCATCCATTTCAGTTTTGAGCTTGCCGAAAGAGACACGGGCGGCGTTGACGATGGTCGATTCGGTTCCGAGGTGGTCAATAAGTCCGATCCAACCCTGCCCGCCCAAAACTTTAACGTGGTTTTCAGGCGGAATGTTGAGATGTTCGATAGCCATGGTTTTCTCCAGATAAATATTTGTTATAACGTCATTTGCAATAAAATAGCATCAAAGTGACACTATTGCAAGTGCAAATCATTCAATACCCATATTTTTAACGTGCTGACGGCGGCGTTCCAATTCGGTAAGCAGTATCTTGCGCAGCCGGATATTGAGCGGAGTAACTTCCACCAGTTCGTCATCTTCGATATATTCCAACGCCTGCTCCAGAGACATTTTGCGGGCAGGAGCGATCTTCATGTTGCGGTCACTTCCGGCGGCACGCATATTGGTGAGCTGCTTGGCGCGCTGGACGTTGACCACAAGATCGTTGTCCTTGCAGTGTTCTCCGACGATCATGCCCTCATAAGCATCGGTTCCCGGTTCGATAAAGAACTCTCCGCGCTGCTGAAGTCCGTCAATAGCAAAGGGCAGAGCTTTACCGGCAGCCATGCTGACCATAACCCCGAAGCTCCGGCGCGGCATCACGCCTTTAAAGGGTTCGTAGTGGTCAAAGAGATGGTTGACCACAGCTTCGCCCTGACTTGCAGTCAAAGCCTTGCTGCGGAATCCGATAAGTCCGCGCGTCGGAATGTGGAACTCCAGCATCTGACGGTTGCCGCGGCTCTCCATTTTGATCATTTCCCCCCGGCGGAGACCGACCATTTCAATGATCTTTCCGGCAAAATCGTTGGGAACGTCAACAGTAAGCAGTTCGATGGGTTCACACTCCACGCCGTCGATCTCTTTGATGATGACCTGAGGTTTGCCGACTGCAAGTTCATATCCTTCACGGCGCATGGTTTCGACCAGGATGGCAAGGTGAAGCACACCGCGACCGGAAACTTTGAACGCATCTCCGCTTATTTCCTCCACCCGGAGCGCGACATCGCGTTCCACTTCGTTGAACAGACGTTCACGCAGCTGCCGGGAGCTGACAAATTTACCCTCTTTGCCGTAGAAAGGCGAATCGTTGATCCGGAAGGTCATGGAGATGGTAGGTTCATCAATGGCAATTTCCGGCATTGCTTCGGGATGTTCGGCATCGCAGATAGTATCAGAAATGTCGATGTCAGTGATACCGACAACGGCGCAAAGATCACCGCATTGAACCTGATCGGTCTCTTTTTTGCCGAGTCCTTCAAAGGTGAAAAGCTGTTTGATCTGCGCCGGAGCCGATGAACCGTCGCGCTTGATAAGAGTTAAAGGACATTTGAGGTCCAGCGTTCCCCGGTAAACGCGTCCGATACCGATACGGCCGACAAAGGTGGAATAATCCAGCGTTGCCACCTGAAGCTGGACCGGTCCTTCCCGGTGCGGCGGCGGCGGCACAAAATCGACCATGGCATCGAGCAGCGGAGTGATATCTCCGGGAGTATCATCCAGTTCTTTGATAGCCCAGCCGTCTCTGCCGGAGGCAAACAGCGTGGGAAACTCCAACTGTTCATCGCTGGCATCAAGTTCGCAGAAAAGGTCAAAGACCTTGTTCTGGATCTCCAGCGGGCGGGCATCGGGTTTATCCAGTTTATTGATAACAACGACCGGGCGCAGATCAAGTTCGAGAGCCTTTTCCAGAACGAAACGGGTCTGGGGCATGGGGCCTTCGGCGGCATCGACCAGCAGCAGCACACCGTCAGCGAGCTTGAGAACACGTTCGACCTGTCCGCCGAAGTCGCTGTGTCCGGGGGTGTCGAGGAGGTTTATCTTGATACCTTTGTACTGGATGCTGATATTTTTGGCGAGAATGGTGATCCCGCGTTCACGTTCCAGATCGTTGCTGTCGAGGAAGCACTCTTCAACGACTTCGTTGTCCCGGAAAAGTTTTGCCTGCCGGGATATCTGGTCGACCAGAGTGGTTTTTCCGTGGTCGACGTGGGCGATGATAGCGATGTTTCTGATTTCCTGCATAGTATAAAAATCCTGACTTAAAAAAATGTTATCCGGATAATATACCACCAAAAAGCTGATTTTTCAATACTTGCCGCGCTTCATAAAAAAACTATACCGTAAAATCACAGCTGAAATAAGACAAAACGAAAAAAATTTTCTGATTTTTTCGTAAAACTATTGTTTTTTACACATTTTTGAATATAATAACACCATCAGAATTTTACTGCAATTTTAAAGGGATATTGAAATGAAATCAAGAATGGTTCTTTCCTCATCCTGCAGGATGAGGAAGCTGTACAGCTTCCGGAAAACGACGTTCACTTTGATTGAATTGCTGGTCGTGATTGCTATAATTGCGATATTGGCAGCACTTTTGCTTCCGGCATTACAGGGAGCACGTCAGCGCGGAATAAACAGTCAGTGTCAGAGCAATTTAAGACAGCTTGGTATAACCTTTGCTCAATATTCCAATGCGTATGACGGCTGGTTTCCCACCGGTCACGGCGGTGTCGGTTTTTGGTACGCCCTGCGCAGTTGGTATCCGACGTATAAGATCAGGACAACCGGCTCTCCAAGTGTCAGTCCGTCCAGCCGCGAAGAAAAAAGACGGGTGGCTCCGCTTTTCTGGTGTCCTTTGCGTAAAAGAAATCCGCGTATGAGCAATAGTTATGAGGAAATTTATTATGTAACCCCCGCATGGAGCTCGTATTTCGGGGGAAATCCCAAGATGAATCGGGTGCGTTATCCGTCACGGAAATTCACGCTACTGGAATTTTCCAACAATGGTGGTGGAGGTGCTGCAGTCGCAAAGCCGCGAGATGCCGGCATTGCCTTTCTGCACAACAGTAAAAAAGGCAATTTCCTGCACATGGACGGTCATATTGAAATGTATCCATGCGAATTGCCTTATGTGCAGCCCGTGACCAGCACTACAGATCAGGCGAAGTTTCATTATCACTGGAAACCGGAATGTAAAACCACGGTCCGATACGGAAAATGTTCCGGATGCCAGTAATTGCGATGGGGAAATACCCGGCTCCAAAACATCAGGCTCTTCGCTTGC
This sequence comes from Lentisphaeria bacterium, assembly GCA_017508135.1. Classification (GTDB taxonomy): domain Bacteria; phylum Verrucomicrobiota; class Lentisphaeria; order Victivallales; family Victivallaceae; genus UBA1784. The sequence continues at coordinate 7,405 of JAFVZN010000058.1, forward strand.
AATCAGCGCGCAAGTTCTGTTTTTTCACAACAAAATGGGACATCTCCATTTGAATAATACAAAAAGTCATGCTACTTTATAAAGAATGGACAGTTATTGATACGATTTTACAAATGTATCCCCAAAATAAGGATTTTTTGTATGCAAAGTAAAAAACATCTTTTCTCTCTGATCGGGCTTCTCGCAAAAAAAGCACATCTTTGCTGTAATTATTTTTCATCCGGCAAAGAAAACAGGTATTACAGCCCCCCTGCCTGCAGGCAGGGTAAAGCATGCTTTACCCTTATCGAACTTCTCGTCGTTATCGCAATAATCGCGATTCTGGCGGCGATCCTGCTCCCGTCATTGCAGAAAGCCCGCCTGCGCGGCATGAGTGCCCAATGTCACAGCAACCAGAAGCAGCTGGGAAGCACCTTTGCCCAGTATGCCAACTCTTACGATGATTTTTTCCCGGTCGGTCATGGCGGTACCGGGTACTGGTACGCGTTAAGATCGTGGTTTCCCACTTACGGAATCGAGACAAGAGGAACTCCGTCCGTCAAGGGAAAAACCCGGGAAGAACAGAGACAAAGAGCTCCGCTTTTTTACTGCCCGCAGCGGAGCCGGAATCGCACCGCCAGTTACAACTATCACGAGGTTTATTACGTCATTCCATCCTGGAAAGATCACTTCGGCGGCAATGTTTTCAAGTTCAACCAAATATACTCTCCCGCCCGGAAGTTTACGCTTGTCGAGTACCACTATACCGGCAGCGGTCAGGCGGTCTCTCTGCCGCGCTATTCAGGTAACGCGTTTATCCACGCCAAAAACAACAATATTCTCCACTTCGACGGTCATGTGGAAGGACGTATGGCGGTGCCGCCTTTCTTCCAGATCCAGAGCGGCGGAAACCATGCAAAATTCCACTATCACTGGAAGCCGCGCTGCCGGAACAGAACCATCTTCAACAACAAAAATTGTTCTAAATGCAACTGACAATACTTAAAATGAAAAAACTGTTGACTCCATTTCTGGCATTGTTTGCTGCCGCTGCAAGTGCCGCCCCCGGCGGCGGAGCGGTTTGTTTCACCTTCGACGATTATCACGGGGAAAATTGGCTTGCCGCCGATGCACTCTTTAAAAAGTACAACGCCCATGCCACCTTTATGATATCCGGAGAGATCACCGATGCCAAGGCCGCAGTGATGAAACAACTCCAACAGCGCGGACACTCCATCGGTCTGCACACCGTTCACCACCGGGATGCAACGACATTCATTCAGAAATACGGCGAAGAGTGGTACTTTGAAAATGAAGTTGCTCCGCAGCTTGATGCCTGCAAAAAACACGGCATCCGTGTCAGCAGTTTTGCTTACCCCAACAACCGCCGCGATGAGCGCACCGATGCCCTGATGTGGAAACACTTCAACTATCTCCGTGCCGGCTGGGGCAAAGCGAAAAAGCCGCTGTATTTCCCTTTGGACAAGATCGAAAAACAGATGGTTCTCGGCGGCGGCGGTATCGGAACCTATTACAACACCAAAGTGGAAGATTTGAAAAAACTGCTGGACAAAGCCGCCCGTACCGGTTCCGTTATCGTCTTTTTCTCCCACAACATCGCCCCCGGTGCCGAGCGCATCCACATGCCGACGGAAGTTCTGCAAGAACTGCTTGAACACGCAGCAAAACTGAATTTGCGCGTTGCCGGATTCGACGAATTACCCAATTTGAAAACGACCGGCAACTGACTGTATGTTGAAGCGTTTTATCGGCTTTTACCGCCCTTATTGGAAACTGTTCTGTCTGGATATGCTCTGCGTGGTCGCCGCCGGAGCCGTGGCACTGACGTTCCCGCAACTGCTGAAGATCCTGATGGAAGATATCTTTCAGCGTTCACCGCAGGAAATATTGCGCCTCCTCGGCTGGATAATCCCGGGATTGATCGCAATGTACATGGTTCATTACGCGTGCAATTACATCACCCTCTCTCTGGGACATATCATGGGCGCAAGAATGGAAGCGGATATGCGAAAGCAGCTCTTTCAGCAATATCAAAAGCTCTCATTTTCCTATTACGACACCCACAACACCGGAGAAATGCTCTCCCGTCTTGTCAACGACCTCTTTGATATCACCGAGTTCGCCCACCACGGTCCGGAAACACTTCTCATGTCGGGAGTCAAGATCATCGGAGCCTTTATCCTGCTGCTGTCGATAGACATCCGGTTGACGTTGATGCTCTTTTCGGTAACGCTGGTGATGGCGGTATTCACCTTCATCCAGAACCGGAAACTGCGCCGCATCTTCACCGATAACCGCAAAAAAATCGCTGCGATAAATTCCGAAGTCATGGACTCGCTCTCCGGCATCCGGGTGGTGAAAGGATTCTGCAACGAAGAATTTGAAAACCGGAAGTTCGACCGCTGCAACAACCGTTTTCTCGACTCCAAAAAAGAGAGCTACCACGCAATGGGACTGCTCCATTCCGGAAACTCATTTTTTGAAGGCTTGCTCTATATCGTCATCATTGCCGGAGGAGGCTATTTCGTCGCCGTCGGTACTCTCAAACCGGAGTCGCTGGCGATCTACGCACTTTATGTCGGCATCTTTCTCCAGCCGCTGAATATGCTTCTGCACTTTACCGAGCAGTTTCAGCGCGGTTACACCGGCTTCAAGCGTTTCGATGAAATAATGAATATCGTTCCGGAAATTCTGGATGCCCCCGATGCGGTAAGCCTTCCCCGAACCGATGGCAAAGTCCGTTACGATAAAGTATCCTTCTCATACGAAAAGGGTATCGAGGTGCTGAAAAATATCTCTCTTGAACTCACCCCGGGACGTACCGTTGCTCTGGTCGGCTCGTCCGGCGGCGGAAAAAGTACCATCTGCGCCCTGCTCCCCCGCTTTTATGACGTAAAATCAGGCAGAATCACCGTTGACGGCATCGACATCCGCAACATAAAACAGGATGATCTGCGCCGCCACATCGGTATCGTCCAGCAGGATCTGTACATGTTCAACGGAACCGTAAGAGATAATATCACCTATGGCCGCCCGGATGCCACCGATGCAGAGATCGAAGAGGCGGCAAAAAAGGCAAGCATCCACGACTTTATCATGTCGCTGCCCGATGGTTACAACACTCTTGTCGGTGAACGCGGTGTCCGTTTGTCCGGCGGACAGAAACAGCGCATAAGTATCGCCCGCGTTTTCTTGAAAAATCCGGAGATCCTGATTTTGGACGAAGCCACCAGTGCGCTCGACAACGAAAGTGAACGGCAAATCCAACAGGCACTGTCTGAACTTGCCGCCGGACGGGCAACGCTGGTCATCGCCCACCGCTTATCCACCATCCGCAACGCTGACGAGATCATCGTCATCGACCACGGCGAAGTTATTGAACGCGGCACTCACGATGAGCTTATGAAATTGAACTCCGCATACTTTAAATTGGCTAATATATAACTGCGGCAGACAAATTGGTCAGCCATAAGCCGCGCAAGCGGCGCACATCACCGCTGCCCCGGTCGCCGTCAGGCGACACAAACTCCAGCCCACTCCGCTCGCACCGAACAAACGCCGCAAGGCGTTCATAAGCCGCGTAAGCGGCGCACATCACCGCTACCCCGGTCGCCGTCAGGCGACACAAAGCTCACTCCGCTCGCACCGAACAAACGCCGCAAGGCGTTCATAAGCCGCATAAGCGGCGCACATCACCGCTACCCCGGTCGCCGCCAGGCGACACAACAGCCAGCCCACTCCGCTCGCACCGAACAAACGCCGCAAGGCGTTCATAAGTCGCGCAAGCGGCGCACATCACCGCTACCCCGGTCGCCGTCAGGCGACACATACTCCAGTAAAGCCCGTAGGCGGTGATATCGCACAGCCGGGCGGGTTTTGCAAGCGAGAAGCGAGGGGAGTGGACTTGCGTCCTCGACCCTCGCGGCGAGCGCAGCAAGGCGCGCTCCGGCAAAGCGAGATCACCGCCCCTCCTTCCGCGGCGAGCGCAGCAAGGCGCGCTCCGGCAAAGCGAGATCAACGTTATCTGCGATAGTCAGTA
>JAFVZN010000059.1 GCA_017508135.1 Lentisphaeria bacterium
CCTTCGATTACAGCGCCTGCGGTCAGCCGATTGTATCGTCTGACCTCGCGGCTTACTGCTCGGCTTCCTCCGCCCGCGCTGAATTTCTTCAGCGCGTCCGCCGGCTGTTGACCGGCGGTTCGCTTCGTCCAGCCTGCGCGCTCGGCGGCAACCGCCTCGCATCACTATTCCAAGACGAGGTTTTGCAACAGCCCCTGCATCATATTTCCCGGAACGGGATCACTTGGACAGACGTTCCACTGCTTTTTCGGCATCGGTAACTTTGCGTTTGCCTTTTTTGCCGACTTCAATGGCTTTCTTGAACGCATCCAGTGCTTTGGCTTTGTCGCCGAGTTTTTCATAGGCTGAGCCAACAACACTGTAGCAATCGTAGAGGCACACCGGATGGATTTTGGGGTCGGTGAGCAGCGGGGTGATGGAGTCGAGCGTTTTCTGATACTCTTTGGTGCGGCCATTGTAGATGCACGCCTGATAGAAGAAGGTGCGGTAATAATCGTTGGAAGCGTGACTGACTTCGATGGTGCCAGCCTGTTTCAGAACTTCCAGAGCGAACATGTGGCGTCCGTTCCACAGATTGAGTCCGGCGAGATAGTTGAGCAGACCGCGTTTGTGAGAGGCGCGCATGTGCTTGTCAGTTTTCACTGCGTCGATGAGGAATTTTTCCGATTCATTGTACTGTTTGAGTTTACGCATGGCGGTAAACTTTTTCTGTATCGCCTGATAGCGGGCTTTGGAATCGGTACTCTGAGCGAGTACGGCATCAGCTTCCTTTACCTGAGCGGCGAAATCTGCTCCGGACAGAACGACTGCACCAAGAAGGGTGGCAATAAGGAACATTTTTTTCATTTTTATTATCTCCTCAAGTGTGTTGTGCATGGCATTTTTGCCTGCTGTTCTTAATAATATATTACGGCACAGGATAAATGTCAATCGTTTTTTTTAGCAACATTGGGCAGAAAAAATAAAAATTTTTTCAATACAGCTATTGGATTTTTGCAAAATCCGGTTATAATGCTTGCCTAAAGGTTGTAATTTTTTTATATGGATTTTTTGTTGGGGGAATGTAATGACTGAAGAAGGTGCTCTGGTCGGCGGTAATGAAACGATATTGATCGTCGACGACCATGAAACGATATGGGATTTTTTGATCGATGTCCTGCAGAAGCTGGGATATTGCGTGCTGTTGGCGGAAAATGGTCTGGATGCCGTGGAGATCTACCGGGAAAATGCCGGTGAGGTCGATCTGGTTCTTCTGGACATGGTCATGCCCAAGTGCGGCGGCCATCAGGCGTTTTATCAGCTGAAAGCGATCGACCCCAATGTAAAGGTGCTGCTTTCCAGCGGATTTGTTTCGGAGAATGAGGTCGAAGATCTGCTGTCTCAGGGAGCCAGCGGTTTTCTTACCAAGCCGCACCGCCTGCCGGTGCTGATAAAAGAGATCCGCCGCATCCTTGACGGAACCGGAAAGGAGTGAGTGCCGCCGATGGACGAATGGATCGAAATCGAGCGCGATGATGCCCATATCAAGCGCGAACGCGCCAAAGCGCGCGAATTGCGCAAGACTTCCTATTTTCAGAATCTTTTTGCCCGGGGGATCTGCCACTACTGCAAGCAGAAGTTTCCGAAAGAGGAGCTGACTCTTGACCACATCGTACCCCTTGCCCGGGGCGGGCGCAGTACCCGTGGGAATATGGTCGTCTGTTGCCGCAAGTGCAATATGGAGAAAAAGTACCTGACTCCTGCCGAAATGATTTTATTCGGCGAAGAGTGATCTTCAACTTGAAAAATCATCTTTAATGGGCTAAATTAAGTGCATGTGTATGATTTTTTGTTTGGAGAGTGATTTTGATTGACTTGGAAGAAGAAAAACGGTCCAGCGTGCTGCGTGCTTTCCTGGTTGGACTTCAACATCAGGACGAAGATGAAAAGACTGTCGCTTCCCAGCTCGATGAGCTGGCGGAGCTGGTGCGGAATCTCAATATGATACCCCTTGAACCGGAGATCGTCAAGGTCCGGTCGAATTCTCATGTCCGTTACCGTATCGGAACCGGAAAAGCTGAAGAACTTGCCCGGCTCGCTCAGGAGTGCGAAGCCGATGTCATGGTCTTCGATACGGAACTCACCCCGTCTCAGCAGCGCAACTGGGAACGCTTGTTCAAGGGTGCTGTTATCGGCCGCGAGGAGGTCATCCTTGATATTTTTGCCGACCGGGCTATCACCCGGGAGGCGGTGCTGCAGGTCGAACTTGCCCGTCTGGAATATTCTCTGCCCCGGCTGACCCGGCAGTGGACCCACCTTTCCCGTCAGCGCGGCGGCGGTGTTTCCAACCGCGGACAGGGGGAGGCTCAGATCGAAACCGACCGCCGTCTGCTGCGCCGCCGTATCCAGCAGTTGGAAGAGGAGCTTGCTCTGGTTCGCCGTCAGCGTGAGACCGGGCGCAAGGCGCGCCGCCGCCGTCCGGTGTTGCAGGGTGCCATTGTCGGCTATACCAACGTCGGTAAATCTTCCATGCTCCGCGCTCTTACCGGTTCGGATATCATGGTCAAAGATCAGCTTTTTGCCACATTGGATCCCACGGCTCGGAAGGTCGATCTTGACGGCAATCTGGAGATGGTTCTGACCGATACCGTAGGTTTTGTCCGGAAACTGCCTCACCAGCTGGTCGAAGCGTTCAAGTCCACGCTGGAAGAGGCGGCTCTGGCGGATATTCTGCTTCTGGTGCTTGATGTTTCCAGCGACGATATCGACATGGAGCTGGAAACGACCTTGAGTGTTCTCAAAGAACTCGGTGCCGATGAAAAGCGGATATTGATGATTTTCAACAAATGTGATCTTGTTGACCCGGATACTGATGCTTTGAAACTTGCCCGTTTGCGGGGCTTGTTTCCCGATGCCTTGTTCGTCTCCAGTGCCAGTGGCGAAGGTTTGGATGAATTGCGTTCCCATCTGGCTCTTTTTGCCGGACGGAGCCGGGAGCTGTTTCACGCGGAGATCCCTCCGTCCCGCTACGATCTGATCGCGCTGGTCCACAGTTCCGGTCAGATTTACGAAGAAGAATATCTGCCGGACGGTTCGCTCCGTCTGGTCTTTGCCATAGAGAAAAAATTTCAACACCGTTTTGGAGAATTTCTGAAGTGAGAATTTATGCTGTACTTTCGTTGCTGCTGCTGTCGGCGGTACTGTTTCCGCTGACTTCTGCCGCATCTCCCTGGGAGGATTGGCGTTCCGGTTACACCAACTGTGATAAGGCGGAACGCCAGCTGGAACGTGGAAACTATACCGAAGCCTTGACCCTTTTTGAAAAAGCCCGGAAAAGTTATCTTTCCGTCCGTTCCGCCCGGCCGGACTGGAACCAGCAGGTCATCGCCGAACGTATCGCCGATTGCGACCGCCGTATCAACGAAGTGCGGCGTCTGCTCGGCGGTGTCAGGCAGAGAAAAAATACCCCGCCGCAGCAAACTGCCGGAACTGGAAATCCTTCTGCGAAAAAACCTTCCGCTTCCGGAAATACAACCCCTCCGGCTTCTGCGGCAAGCTCCGGAAGTTCCACCTCCTCCGGAAGTGGAGATGATACCGTCGATATCGGCGAATATCTGGAACTGCGTGCGGAACTCTCCCGGGTGAAAGAGGATCTGGGCAAACTTTCCAAGACTCTCATTGAAACCAAAGCCGCGCTCATTGAGGCCCGGCGGGAAGCCGCTTCTTTGCGCAAAAACAGCCAGACCCAGCGGCGTTTTGAAACTGAGATCGCCAATTTGCTCCGCGACCGGCGTATCGCTATGGAAAAACATAATCTGCTCCTGGAACGCTACCGCAAACTGGAAACCGAACTTGCCAAGCCGGATGCCCGTATCGCCGAACTCCAGAAAAGTCTGGTCGATGCCCGTGTCCAGTTGGAAAAAGAGCGGCTCCGGGGCGATGATGCATTGAAAAAACTGCGCGAAGCTGAAGAGCTTGCCCGCAACAATCACCTTGCCCGCTCCGCCGCCGAAAAGCTGATGATCCGCGCCCGTACCGAGCGCGAAGCCGCTCTCCGCGAGATCGAAGCATTGCGGAAACAGATATCCGATTTTGAATCGCAGATCAAAGATTTGTCTTCTCAGGTGGCGGCATTGAGCAAACATAACGCCGAACTTGCCGCCAACGCCGGAAAAAATGATTCCTCCTCCGGAAACAGCAGCGAAGCCAATGCCGAGATCCTCCGGCTCCGCGCCGAACTTGCCGCCCGTGACCGCCGCATAACAGAACTTGAAGATACCAACCGCCGTCAGAAGTTGGCATTGAATAACGCTGAACGCCGGAATCGGGAAGCTGTTGAACAGCTTGCCGCGATGAAAACCGAATTTGAACGCGGCAGTGCCGCTCTGAAAAAGAGCATGGATGAGGCCGTCGTTCTCCGCCGCCGCAACGGTGAGCTTGAAGCTGATATCAAGCAGTTGTCCGGAAAAGTTTCCGCGTTGACCAAACGGCTTGAGACCCGCGACAGCGAAGATTTCCGCAACGCTTCCGCCGCCCGGGAAACCTGCCGCAAACTGGAGAAAGATCTGCTTACTCTCCAGAATGAACTGGTCGAGATCCGCAACTCTTCCAGTGTCGCCGCCACCCGGATCGCTGATTTGCAGCGTCAGCTCAAAGCCACCGAAGGTGAGCTGAAAAAACTCCGCTCCAGCGAATCTGCTCTTATCGCGGAAAAAGATCAGCTTTCCTCCGAGGTCAAGCGGCTCCGGGATGTGGAGTCAAAGTTGGTTTCTCTTCAGCACAACTTCGATGCCCTGAACAAGGAAAACAGCGAAAACCGGGCGTTGATCGCCGCCGCCAAACCCCGGGAACGGGAGCTGGCAAACGTCAAGCTGCGCCTGTTGGAAATGGAACGTCTGAAGAGTTCTCTCGTCCGGGAACAGCAGCTCAACGAAGAGTTGCGCAGCGAATGCCGCCGTCTCGGTACCGAAGTCAAAACTCTCCGCTCCCGCAGTGCCGAACTGGATCGCCTCCGCCGCCAGTTTGCCGAACTTGCCGGTGTGCAGAAAGAGTTGGAACAGTTGAAAAAGCTCCGTGCCGAATATACCCGCATTTCCGGTATCGAAAAACTTTATGCCGACTTGAAGATACGTTCCGGGGAGCTGGAATCTCTTCTCCGGGAACGCGATGCCCGCATCACCCGGCTCACTCAGGAGTTCAACGCTTCCGGCAAAACTCTCTCCGATGTGAAAAAACAGCTCGCCGCATTGCAGGGCGTTCAGAAGCGCAATTTGGAGCTTGATGCCATGATCTCCTCCCAGAATCAGGAAATTTCCCGCCTCAACGCCATGGTGAAAGAGTTGAGAGCTGGCAAGGGTGATGTCATGGCGATAGAACACCGCAACCAGATCGCAAGTTTACGCAAGACTATTGAAAAACTTTCTCCCGTTGCCGACAGATTCGCCCGGTTGCAGCAGGAGTTTGAAAATGCCAAACAGCAGTTCTCCGCCCGTATCTCCCGGTTGACCTCCCGCTGTACGGCGGCGAATGAAGTCGTCCGGCTCCGCGAGGAGGAGATCAAACGGCTGCAGAAACTCAATGCGGAACTTGCCGCAATGAAACGGGATTCCGGAAACTCGCTCCAAAACCGGGTCGATCAGGCTCAGTTGTCCCGCTTGAACAGCGAACTTTCCGCAATGCGCGAACTTTACACTGCGGTGACTGCCGAGCGTGACCGGCTTATTACTGAACTGGATAATCTGCGGCGCGGTATCACTCCGGAAACTCAGGATGTTCCTGTCACCGAATCCGCCGAAGAGCTTGCCGCGACCGGTCTCCGCGCTGAACGGGACGGAAATCTGGAACTTGCCATTTGGAACTATAAACAGGCATTGACCGCAGCTCCGGATTTCAGCAGCGCACACTTGCGTCTGGGCGCACTGCTTTTCAGCAGAAAAGATTATTCCGGCGCACTTCCCCACCTCAGTGCCGCCCGTATCGCTGCTCCGGACAATGTGGAACTGGCGGTGAAAACCGCCCGCTGTCAGATACTCCTCAAGCGTTTCGGCAACGCCAAGAGTATTGTCGATGCCATGATGAAGAAGCACTCCGGCGACTACCGGGTGCAGATGCTTGCCGGTCTGGTCGAAGCGGCTTCCGGTTCGCAGACTGCCGCAGAAGAACGGCTGGTCACCTCCTGCCGTCTGGCTCCGGATAAGACGGAACCGCTGATCGAACTTGCCCGGCTTCTGTGCGATTCGGTCAGTGACCGCAAAGGCGAGGCGGTGAAAACTTACGAAAAGGCCCGCGCTCTCGGAGCATCCCCCGTGCCGGATCTGGAAAAGAAGCTGGGCTCTCTGCTGGATAACCGCCGCGATATGATCCGGTTCTTCGTCTCTGCCGCCGCCGAAGCGGAGATCAGCGGAGATTTCGGCAGTGCGGTCTGGTATTACCGCAAGCTGGTCGAGATCAAGCCGGAGGATTTTGTTCCCCGGCTGGCACTCGCTCTCCACCGCAACTCCAACACCGCTCAGGCGCGGGAAACTCTGGAGTTCAACACCCCCTCCCGTTTCGGCATGATGGTGCTGGCGATCATTGAAAATGAATCCGGCAACCATGCGGCGGCTCTCCGTGCCGCCCGGCAGTGCAGCGGTGTCAAACTTCCGGCGGACTGGCAGGCGATGACGATGGAGATCGGCAAACTGCGTAACGAAAAGCGTCCCTCTGCCGCCATGCGTATGCTCTTGAGCGGTATCGTGACAAAGTGATCCGGTTTACATAAAGTTCAGTGTTCCGCCGGTCACGGTCAGAACGATGCCCTTTGCCGGAAGTGCCGGATCGCGGAACGTGGCGCGTGAATCGATCTCTTCCGGAGAAAATACCGTGATATCAGCATAGTTGCCGCATTTCAACGCTCCACAGCGGTCGAGGGCAAAAAATTCTGCCGCAGCTCCGGAGAGTTTCCAACACACCTCCGGCAGCGGGATATCGTTTTCCAGCAGTATCCGCACCATCTTTGCCGCACCGCCGAAGGAGCGCGGATGCGGTCTGCCGAAACGGAGATCCGGCGGCAGGGCATTGCCGTCACTGCCGAAACAGCACAAGGGATGCCGGAGGATAGTTTGCATATTTTCCGGAGACATACTGATGGCGGCAAGGGTGGCATCCGGCGCGCTCTGCTGTAATATTTCCATTACGATCTCTGCCGGTGTGCCGGGGATATCGCAAATTTTTTCTCCGGAATATTTCCGGTAACGGTCATGGCTGGTTCCGGCGAGTATCACCCGCTGCCAGTACGCATCATCCCGCAAAGAACGCAAATGGTCGAGCGCGCGTCCGTACTCCTGCTGATTTTGAAGAAGCGCGGTCAGCTCCTTGTCTCCGTAAGCGGAATAGGCTTCCCCCAGCGCGACACTCAGCATGGTTTGACTTTCGATATACGGATAACGGTCGAAGCGGACGTCAACGCCGCGCCGACGGTAACTTTCCATCAATTCAAGGGCGGCATCGAGTTTGTGAAAGTTATCTTTACCGGCGGTTTTGAAGTGGCTTATTTCCACCTTGTGCAGTTCAGCTTTTACGGCGAGGGAAAGTATCTCTTCCAGACTTTCCAGAAGGGTATTGCCTTCACTGCGCAAATGGGTGGTGAACACCTTGTTCTGCGCGGCAAGGACCTTCATCAATGCCAGCAGTTCATCTTCATGGGCAAAGCAGCCGGGAACATAGAGCAAGCCGGTGGATAAGCCGGATGCTCCGGAACGCAGTTCTCTTTCCAACAGCGCGCACATTTGCTGCAACTCCTGCGCGGACAGCTCCCTGGGTTCATAACCTGCCACCGCGGCACGCAAGGTGTTGTGGCCGCATAACGGATACAAACGCAACGCCGGTGCGCGCCGGGTAATCTCCCGGCAGTATGAAGCATGATCGTTCCAGTCAAGTTCGATGCCGTAGTTGGAATAAAGACCGTTCAAATGTTCTCTGTTGGCAGGCGTGACCGGAAAGGGGGACAATCCGCAGTTCCCGGTGATCTCAGCGGTGATACCCTGGGATATTTTGCTGAAACAATCAGCTGCCGCCAACGCTGAGATATCGGAGTGACCGTGGGCATCAATAAATCCCGGCGCGATGATCTCATCTTTGAAAGTTATGACTTTGCCGGCACAGGCACTGCCGGTGATCTCCCGTTCAACGGCGATGATCTTATCATCTTCAAGAAGCAGTGCGCCCCGGGTGATGCCGGAAAATTTTTCATCGCATATAAAACCTTTGAGCAACGTTCTCATTTCTTCTCCAGAAGTTTCAGTACCCGGAAAAATTCCGAAACACTCCACGCCTGCGCCGGACAGCCGCCGGGACGGTGGGGCGCATCGCCGTCAAGAACTTCCGGCAGTTCGCCGGGGATGCCCTGCTCAAAGAGTTCCGCTCCGGATAAGAGCAGGGAAAGTGCCCGTTTGCGGCTTTTTTCGCCTCCGGCAAGACAGAGTGCTTCGCAATACGCCGGGAACGGCCAGCACCACGCTGTACCGTTGTGATAAGCGGGTTTCCGCTCACTGTCCTCCGCTCCGCGATATCTGCCGCAGTACGGGTGTTGGGGATCGTTCAGTAATCTTCCGTTATGTTCTATCGGCAGCAAATAGGAGGTATCGGCATCGTCCAGTGTGCGTATGGCTCCGGGGATGAGCAGAAATGAACTTTTTTCCAATATCTTCAAGATGATCTCTTTATCCTCCACCGCTCCCAGTGTCACCGCCGTGAGCATATTACTGCGGATATGGTCATCGGGAACCGCTTCTGCCGCCGGAGTTCCGGGAACACCGTGCAGGCAGTCGGCAAAACGCCCTTCGGAAAAGTAGAAGCGTTTGATGGAGTTTGCCACTTGGGCGGCAAGTTCATCCTCTTTCATAAATTTCAACGCGGCATACCAGAGGGATTGGATCTCAATCGGATAACCCTCCCGTGGAGTTCCGGCGGGATAGTTGGTATCCATCCAGGTGAAGTGGGATGGGCTGAAGATCAGCTTGCTTGCGCTGTCCATTTTGATACCGTTGGGAGTTCCGTGCTGATAGTGGCTGATTATGGAACGGAGAATATCACGCAAAGTACGTTCCGCGCAGAGAGTGTTGAGAAAATTTTCATCTCCGGTGGCGGCGATATAGTCCCTTACCGCGACGATCAGATAAAGCGGCGCATCGCTGGTCTCCCGGTTGGAATCGTTGCCGCCGCAGATCATATTGGGGATGGTTCCCTTTTTTTCAAATGCGGCAAAACGGAGCAGTATCTGCGCCGCCGCCTGCTGAAATTCCGGGAAACACACCAATCCGCGCAAGGTTATCAGCGTATCCCGTCCCCAGTCGAGGAACCACGGATATCCGGCGATGACACTGCCAAGAGTATCCCGCTTCACCACGAAGCGGGTGAGGGCGGGGACAGCCAGTGCCGCCGGCGGCAGAACGGGGAGCAGAGAGGGGAAAAGTTTACTGTGTTCCTCCTCTGTCGGCGGAACTGCACAAACTCCGCTTCCGGCGGTTCCGGCGGCGGCAGTGAGCGTGGCACTCATGCCGGAACTGAGCAAAGCGGTGAAATATCCGGGGCTGAAAAGATCGGTCTTGTCCGGCAGACCGTAATATCTTTCTGATGGAAGATCGACCATGTACCGCCACTCCGGTGCAAAAGAGAAACTTCCATTATCCATTGTCATCGAAAGCTGCCGCTCCGACGGCGTGAAATCGAATCCGCGTTCTGTGGTGCGCACACTCCTGCGGAAGTGGTTTTCGGCTCCGTCGCAGGCGCGGGTGGTGGTATGGTTGATCCGGTCTTCCAGATCCGGGCGGAGTATAAGTTTTGCACTTACGGGAAGTTTGTTCGGCGTTTCCGGCAGTTTGAAGCGCAAAAATACTTTATCTTCAGTTGCGGACATGGCAAAATCCACCGTCAGATGGATGGTTCCGCCGTGACCGTCCGGCAGAGAAAAGTTCAGTGTTGCCCGGTTGCCGGGATGGGCGGTGTACTCTTCCAGCGTGGTGCTGTTGAGTTCCTGGGAATATTCGTCGATGACCAGCCACGCCCGGCAGCAGCTGAACATGATATGGCGGTCCTGCGGGAAATTCCGGTTGATATTTGCCGCGAGAATGGCATCGTACTTGCTGTGCAGTTTGCCCCAGTCGGCACTGAACATCGCGTAACCGCCGAAACAATTGGAGCCGAATATAATGCTCTCTCCGGCAGAGTTCCACTTGTTGGCAAGGCGGATCTGCCGCCGTTCGCCATGCGGCAGTAAATGAAGCGTTCCGGAATCGCGGCGGGGGCGTTCCGGCTCAAAAACGGTAAGTTTCAACTGCAGATCCCGGGGGAAGGCGGTCAGGTTTTCCGGAAGGGATATCAACGCAAAGCTGCCGCCGTTACCGCTCCGTCTGACTGAAAATGCATGGATGAGGGTAGTTTTGTTTTCGATGATCTCAAGGATAAAGGCATCTTTGCTCCTTATCAGCAGCAGATCTCCCGGCGGGATCATCAGTTTTCTTTTGCGATCCTGCGGATAACGGAAGATCGTCACCGGAGCCGGAGTGAAACCGGCAAGGTCAGCTGTAAATTGTACCGGATCAGCGCACATCGCATCTGCGGAAACTGTGGCGGCATTGGCGGGCGCGGTAAATTGCAGAGCCGCTTTCTGCGCCATGACGGTGGCGCACTGGCGGGCGGCGAACTCCGCCGCGCACGCGCTCTTTCCCGCTTGCGGCAGGGTGAAGTTGTCAAAGCTGATGCACATTGCATCTCCCGGTCCGACTGTACAGGAACAAAGTTCTCCATCGGTATCAAAAATCATGTGCCCGGAAGTGAGCAGGTCGGTCCCCTCTTTAAAGCCGATATCGGAAAAGGTGACTTTGGAACTTTTTCCGCACTCAAGGTTTATCAATACCAGCAGAGGCGGGATATCTTTACCGGAACGGAGCGCGGCGATACAGTTTCCCGCGCCGCGCTGGATAAGTTTCACATCGACACCGATGCCGAATGCCGGATGGATGGCAAGGAGGGTGTTCAGCTTGTTGATAAGCGCATTCAAATTGTCCGCCGCGCCGAAGTTGAGCGTTCCGCAGCCGTGGACGTCGATCTTTTCTGTTGCGTAAAATTCCGCACCGTTGGCAAAGCCGAAAGTTCCGTGCTGGGAGAGCAGAGCCGTCACCAGAAAGCGGAGGCGGGCAAAGACTTTTCCTCTGGCGGCAAGGCGGTCGTTGTCGTGAGTTTCGGCGAAGTTGGCAAGGGTGCCGAGCTGGTTGCCGATGTCGTTCATGTAGGGGTAGTAACGGGAGATCTCGTCGCGGGAATAATTCTGAAACAGCTCCGAATATCCCCAGTTCAAACCGCTGGACTTGAGCAATTTTTCCTGTACCGCAAGCGGCCCGCCCAGACCTTCCAGTAAAAATACCGTGTCCGGATACTCCCGCCGTACCCGGGCGACGATGTAATCCCACGCCCGCTCCGGTACCATGTAACCGGCATCACAGCGGAAGCCGTCAACTCCGCGCTTGCACCAGAAGAGAAACACCTTTGCCATAAGTTCGTGGACTTTGGTTTTGGAGTAATCCAGACGGCACAGATCCGCCCAGACGATGCCCCAGGCTCCGGGATTGGCAAATTTCCGGTCGTGTTCATCGCGGACAAAGTAGTCCGGGTGTTCGCATTGAAGTTTGGATGCCCAGCCGGTGTGGTTCACCGGAATATCCATAAAAATCCTGCCGTTCTTGCTGTGGACGGCATCAATAAGTTCTTCAAACTGCTCCATCGGAGTGGCACTTTCGTCAAACTCCGCCAGCGCGGGGTCAACGGCAAAGTAGTCCGTTGCGGCAAAAGGGCTGCCGTACCGTCCCATCCTGCCGTAGGATACCGGTGCCGGATGGATGGGGAGCAGCTGCAGTATCCGGCAGTTGAGAGTGGAAAAGATGTGGTCGAGGTGCTGTTTGAGTTTGCGGAAGGTTCCGGAAGGGGGGACGATGATGAAATTTTTGTCGTCATACTCTTTCAGCTCCGGAAGAGCCGGAGAGCAGGGCAGGTGCATGATATTGTTCCACTGGCGGACAAAGGCGCAGTAGATGCCGTTTCCGGCGGCGTTGACTGCCGGTTCAACTTTGAGATGGAAGTTTTCTCCTGCCGCCCAGAGCGCGGGCGCATTGCCATCGGGAAGGAAACAGCACTTTGCTTCAAAAATGCCGACTTCGCAGAGCGGCAGCGTAACAGAATACTCCCCGGGAACTCCGGTGGGAGCCATTCCGATATCGTACCAGTCGGAGTTTCGCAGCGGGCGGTTCTGTTCGGTGTGTCCGATAAGTTCGTTCCGGCGTCTGGCGGCGTTGCCGATATTGGTGCGGACCACGGCTTTCCCGGAAAGCTGTTCCGGTATGCCGGAGAGGGTGAAGCGCACGGTTTCACCGGCAAAGAACAAATTACGTTCGGGGGAGACAGTTTGATTTACCATTGCAGAACTTTTACTCCTGCGGAAGCTGGTTGTCAAAGAAAAATTTCATCACCTGCCGGATGTGGGTGTCCCAGAACTCCCAGTTGTGGCATCCGGGGTAGAGATAACTGTGGAACTGCGGATAGTTGAGCGCGTGCATTCCGGAATTGAACTCTTTGTTGTCTTCGATCATAAAGTCTTCCGTGCCGCAGATCGAAAGCATCCGGGGCAGGGGGATTTCTGCCGCCACTGCCTGTTTCGCCAAAGTCAGCAGATCGTTGCCGGATGTTTCGGCATCTTCCGGAGAACCGAAAATATTCCGCAGTTCCGGCAGCCACGCGGCACTATCCTGTGATTCAAAACGGCGTTTGATGCTGACCACCGGTGATAATCCGGCGACGGCGGCAAAGCGTTCCGGACAGCGCAATCCGAGTTTCAACGCTCCGTAGCCGCCCATGGAAAGTCCGGCGGCAAAGCGGTCTTCTCTGTTCCGGCTCAGCGGGAACATCCCTTCGGCAATAAAGGGCAGCTCTTCCGAGATGAAGCTCCAATAGGGAAAGCCGTTGCGGGCATCGGTGTAAAAACTGCGTCCGCCGTCCGGCATGATGACCGCTATATTGTACGCATTGGCGTAACGCTCAATGGAAGAGTAACGGCTCCAGGCACTCTGGTCATCGCTGAGACCGTGGAGCAGATAGAGAGTTTTGAAACCGCTGTTGTCGGCGGGGGAGAAGATACCTTTTTCATAACCGTTCCGCTGAGGGATGATGACATTCATGCCGACAGCCTTGCCCAGCAGGGCGGATTTTATATCACAGCGCAGAAAAGCCATTGTTATCCAGTGTCCTTGATATTCTGTTGTTGCCCGGTGGAAAGACCGACCGGTGAAATTACCTCTTTTGATAATTTAATCTTTTTTTTCGGTAAAGTCAACCTAAATCCCGGAAATTTTCAGAAAAACATTGGTGATTGATGACAAAGCGTGCTATATTATCTTGTTGATACATTTCTTTTATATATTTTGGGAGGATTTTATGGGAGACAATGCCGATAAAAGCAGATTTGACAAGCTGACGCTGTTGAGTGCTTCTGAGAAGCGTTATCCGAAAAGTCCGGCAGAGGCGAAGCTGGAGTGCTTCGACAACCTCTATGCCGACCGGGATTATGTCATCGAATTTGACTGCCCTGAGTATACTTCACTCTGTCCGGTGACCGGACAGCCGGATTTCGGACATCTGACGGTGCGCTATGTGCCGGATAAACTTTGCATCGAAAGCAAATCGCTCAAACTTTATCTTTACAGTTTCCGCAACGCCAACATTTTTCACGAGGAGGCGGTCAACTCTCTGCTCAACGCAGTGGTCGCCACCTGCAAGCCCCGGCGCGCGGAAGTTATCGGCCGTTTCCGTCCCCGCGGCGGTATCGCCATCAACGTGAAAGCTACTTACGGAGGAAAAGTCGATGAGTTTTGAGTTTATTGAAAACGGTTCACCCACCACGCCGGCAGGATTTACCGCCGCCGGTGTCACCGCCGGATTCAAGCGTTCCGGCGCGCCGGACTTCGCCATGGTGGTAAGTGCGACTCCGGCGGCGTTTGCCGGAGTGTTCACCAGCTGCACATTTGCGGCGGCTCCGGTCCAGCTTTGCCGGAAACGGGTGCTGGAAAATGATTTTCTGCGTGCCGTTATCATCAACAGCGGCAACGCCAACGCCTGCACCGGAGAGCAGGGTATGGCTTCGGTGGTCAAAAGCTGCGAGATCGCGGCGTCGGCTCTCAATATCGCTCCGGAAACGGTGGCGGCAGCTTCCACCGGACGTATCGGTGTCCAGATGGATATGTCCCTGATCGAAAAGGGCGTGGCTCTGGCGGTCCCGGCACTCTCCGCTGACGGCGGCAATCAGGCAGCCGAAGCGATCATGACTACGGATACGGTTCCCAAGGCTGCGGCGGTGAAATTTCAGGTCAACGGCAAAGATGTCACCATCGGTGCCATGGTCAAAGGTGCCGGAATGATCGACCCCAATCTGAAAGTTCCCCATGCGACCATGATCTGTGTCATCACCACCGATGCGGTGCTGGAGAAGGCGCAGCTGCAGAAGATCCTCGCCGCCAATGCGGAAGATTCTTTCAACCGTATCACCGTTGACGGCGATATGAGTACCAATGATACTGTGCTTATCCTTGCCAACGGCAAATCCGGAGCGGAGATAAAACCAGGTTCCGCTGATGAGGCGGTTTTTGCCGAAGCACTTCTGGCTCTGATGCAGAACCTTGCCAAACGGATGGTGCTGGACGGCGAAGGAGCCACCAAGTTTGTTGAAATCAAAGTTGTCAACGCCCGCAGTGTTGAAGATGCCAGAAAAGCTGCCGAAGCGGTGGGCAACTCTCTGCTGTGCAAGACGGCGTGGTTCGGCAACGATCCCAACTGGGGACGGGTGGTCGCGGCTCTCGGTTACTCCGGAGCGCAGTTCTCTCCGGAAAAATGCGACATTTATTTCGGTTCCATTCCCGTGGTGAAAAATGGCGGCGATGCCGGAACTCCGGAAGCTGATCTGCTCGCTACGGTCAAAGAGAGAGAGTTCACCATTACCTGCGACTTCCATGACGGTGATGCTGAATACTGGGTCTGGTCGAGTGATGTCTCTTATGAGTATGTCAGGATCAACGCGGATTATCACACTTGATCGTTTTTATTGAAAAATTTTAATAATTAAATTCAGGAAATATTGCTATGAAAAAATCTGATGTCAAAATGCTGGTCATTACCGGATTCGGTTTGAACTGCGAAAAAGAGACCGCCGCCGCCGGAAAACTTGCCGGTGCCACTCCGGAACTGGTTCACCTCAACGATCTGCTTGCCGGGAAACGCAATCTGGATGAGTTTCATTTTCTCGCCTTCATCGGCGGATTTTCTTTCGGTGACCACCTCGGTTCCGGTGCGGTTTTTGCCAACCGG
This sequence comes from Lentisphaeria bacterium, assembly GCA_017508135.1. Classification (GTDB taxonomy): domain Bacteria; phylum Verrucomicrobiota; class Lentisphaeria; order Victivallales; family Victivallaceae; genus UBA1784. Next base: position 15,364 of record JAFVZN010000059.1, read on the forward strand.
GTCAAATTCAATTTGCGCGAACAACTGCAGAAATTTGTCGACGACGGCAAGCTGGTCATCGGTATCTGCAACGGTTTCCAGACCTTGACCCGTCTGGGTATGGTCCCCGCGCTCAACGGAGACTATTTCACCCAGACTTCCGCGCTGGCGCACAACGATTCCGGAGTTTTCCGTGATGACTGGTGCCGGTTGAAAGCCAACCCCGCTTCTCCGTGTGTTTTCACCCGCGGCATCGACATGGTGCGTCTGCCGCTGCGCCACGGCGAAGGAAAGTTTGTCGCCGATGCCGCAACGCTGGCTGAGATCGAAAGCCGCAATCTGGTTGCCGTCCGTTATGCCAATGCTGACGGTTCCAACGCCACGGAGTTCCCCGCCAATCCCAACGGTTCATTGAACTCCATAGCCGGTATCTGTGACCCCACCGGGCGTGTGTTCGGACTTATGCCGCACCCGGAAGCGTTCCTCTCACCCTTCAACGCTCCGGATTGGACGGCGCGCAAGGCTCGTGGCGAAAAACTTCCGGAAGAGGGCGACGGCGTGGTGTTTTTCCGCAACGCAGTGGATTATATCGCCGCAGAACTCTGACCGGTTTGGAAATTTTGATCTTACGGACGGTGCGGCATAAAGCTGACCCGTCCGTTTGGTTTTTCTGGAAAATATCGTGAGCTTCTATCTCTACCCCGGAAATAAACTTGAAACTCTGGCAGAGTGCTATTGCCGCACTGTCGACAGTGCTGTGCGCCCTGATCCGCTGGAACGGGAGACGGTCATCGTCCAGACACAGGGCATGGCATCGTATTTGCGGCAGTATATCGCCGCTTTTTGCGGTGCGGCAGTCAATATAGAGATGCCGTTCCCCAACGGGTTTATTGAAAAACTGCTGCTTGCCAACACCGGCGGCTTTGCGGCGGCACGTCAATATTTTTCTCAGGAGTATATGGCGTGGGAGATATTTTCCATACTCAACCGGCGCGCTCCCGGAGAGTTTCCGGAGTTGGAAGCCTACCTTTCAGGCGACAACGGTGCCTTGCATTTATGGCAGTTGTCCGGACGTGTTGCCGCGCTTTTTGACCGCTATCAGATCTACCGTTATCAGGATGAACACTTTCCTTTGCACGGTAACTCCTGGCAGGCGCGTTTGTGGAATGAATTGCGCCGGATCTACGGCAAGAGCAAACTTGAGTGCTTCCGCGAATTTCTCGGGAGCAGAGAGAAGATCCGGAATCTGCCCCGGCGGATAACCGTTTTCGGAGTGGGGTCACTGCCGCCGCTTTATCTGGAGATGTTCTTCAAAGCGGCGCAGGAGACGGAACTGCACTTCTTCTACCTTACGCCGTGTCAGGAATATTGGGAAGAGGTGCGCTCGGTCCGGGAGTTGCGCCGCCGGGGAGAGGATGCCTGCGAAGTCGAAGTCGGCAATCCGCTGCTGGCATCGTGGGGAGAATCCGGACGGGAACTCTTTGCCAATTTGCTGGACAAGCAGGATGCCATGCCCTATCTTTCCAGTGAAGAGGCATTGTTTACGCCTTACACGGTTCCGGATGAAAAAGGGGATATCCTGCACCGTTTGCAGCAGGATATTCTGGATATGACCGACCGGCGGGAGATGCCGGAGGAGATCACCACTGCCGGTGACACTTCGCTGGAGATACTCAATTGCCACGCTCCGAAGCGGGAAGTGGAGATATTGCATGATAAACTGTTGATGCTGTTGGACTCCGGCAAGGTCGAACTGCGCAATATCATTGTGATGGCACCGGATATCAACGATTACTATCCTTATATCGACGCGGTGTTCTCCCGGGGGCCGCTGAAGAACTGTTATACGGTATCCGACCGCGATTTGCATACCGGCTGCGGTATCGGAGATGTTTTTCTCCGGCTGCTGGATTTGTACTCCTCCCGGCTGACTGTTCCGGAGGTGATGCAGCTGTTGCGTACTCCGGTCATCGGCGCGGCGTTCGGAGTTGCGGAGGATGATATTGAAACTTTGAACCGCTACTGGGACGCGGCACGGGTGTGCTGGGGAAGCGACGGTGCGGATCATGAGAGGTTTTGCGGCGTGGCGTTTGAAGAGTTTTCCTGGGGCAACGCCATCGACCGGATGTTCACCTTGTTCGCCTCCGGCGCGCATGGCGCGGAGCAGAGTATGGATGATCTGCCGCAGCTCAGGGAAGGGGATATGGAACTCTTCGGCAGATTCTGCCGCTTCCTGCGGATGATAAGACAACTGCGCCGGAGTTTGCGTGAAAACCGGGATCTTGCATCGTGGATGGAGCTTATGCAGCGGATGCTGAACGGCTTTTTCGCCACCAGTGAGCCGGAGGATAATTCGGAGCTGGCAGAACTGCGTAAATTTTTCAGCGATAAAAGTTTCATTGCCGGAAAACTTCAAATCTCCGGCGACTTCCCGGTTACTGTGATAATCGATATCGTGAAAAAGTTTCTGGATTCAGTCCGGGACAGCTTCTCTTTTCTCCGGGGGAAGATCACCTTCTGTTCACTTACTCCCCTGCGGAGCATCCCGGCGGATGTGATCGCGGTTCTGGGATTGGATGAAGCGGCGTTCCCCCGGCGGGATGTCACGCTGGGTTTCGACTTGATGAGTTATAAGATCCTGCCGGGTGACCGTTCGGCGGCGCGTGAGGACCGTTATCTCTTTCTGGAAGCGTTGATGTCGGCGCGGAAAAATTTCTGGTGTTTCTATAATGGCCGCTCCCGGCGCAACGGCAAAACGCTTATGCCGTCGCCGGTGTTGGGGGAACTGCTGGACTATCTCCGGCAGAGTTATCCCGGATTTCAGGAGACGATGCACCATCTTCAGCCCTTTTCCAGAGAATATTTTGAAGTCGGAAGTCCGCTGCGATCCTGTTCCAAAGAAGATTTTCAGGTGGCAAAACTGCTGGCATCACCGCCGAAAGAGTTTCCGTCCGGGCGACTGGTGGAATCAGCAGGACCCGGCTGTACGGATATTGAACACGTTGAACTTGAAGCGTTGATAAAATGGGCTGGTGACCCTGCGGGATATCTGCTGGCAAATCATCACGATATCCGTTTCGCCATTCCTGCAGTATCGAGAGAACGGGAGGTGCTTACCGTCAACGCGCTCAACGGCAGATATCAGCTTGACCGTAATATAGCAGAGATGGAGAGTGCGGATTTTTCCGAAGAAGAGAGCCTTGCTGCACTGCGGCGGAACAATATGCTGCCGCCGGGAAGTGCCGGGCGTAATGCGTTTTACAAGGAGCTTGCCATGATCCGGCAGCTGCCGGAGGCGTGGAGACAGGAGTATTATTCTCAGGAACGTCTGGCGTTGAAGTTTGAACATGGCACAATGAAACTCTCCGGGATATTTGAGTGTTCCAGTCTGCTGGATAAACAGAAGATACTTTTTTCAGCTCATGCAAACACAAGTTCATCGCTGAAGCATTGATCCGCCACCATGCACTGTGCATGATCTCCGACGTGGAGACGGTGACGACCTCTCTGATGACAATGGAAAAAGATCGCTGGAAAGAAACCGTGTGGCGTTCGCCCGGCAAAGGTGCGGAGAGCCGGGAGTTCTGGGAAACGCTGTCCGCTTTGCTGCCGGGCGGAAATCAACGGGTCCCGGCACTGTTTCCCAAAACATTATATGAACTGGCAAAAAACTTTTCCTCCGGAAAAGCTGACGGCCGCATACTGAAAAATTTCACCTTCCCGCAGGAATGGGCGGGTAATGCCGCCATCCGGAGCTGCTTTACAGAATATGCGCTTAATGTTCCGGAGATACAGCAGGAACTGCTGACGTTCGGCAGGGTGTTTTACGGAATGGATATGACGGGGGTGTTTGATGAATGAGTACGCCGTAAAGTTCAACGCCGTCGAGGCTCCGTTATCCGGAATAAATCTGGTAGAGGCCGCCGCCGGTACCGGAAAAACCTATTGTATCCAGATCCTTGCCGCGCGGCTGATCCTGGAAGGTGCGCTGAAGATAAATGAGATCGTGGTTTTGAGTTTTACCGTCGATGCGGCGGCGGAACTGGCGCGGCGCATCCGTACCGTTCTGGAAAATATCGTGCTGATACTGGAACAGCGTATCGATATTTGCGATGCACAGGCGATGGCGATCATTGAACACGACCGGCAGGTGCGTCCGGAGGTCACGGACACAGAACGGTTGAAAACGGTGAAAACGGCACTGCGCGACTTTGACCTTGCCAATATTTCGACAATAAACGGCTTCTGCCATAAACTGCTTTCGCAATATGCTTTTGAGAGCCGGTTGTCGTTCAGTACGGAGCTGGAAGGTGCCGCCGGAAACCGCCTGCGCGACATTATGGATGACTGGTTGCGGCAGAAGTTTTATGACAGCCGGGACGGGGAGATTTTCAGCGCACTGATAAAGCCGGACAAGGTTTATGCTCTGCAACCCTATGTGCTGGACTTCAATGTGGAGATCCCCGAATATCCGCATTACGATATTGCCGCGCTGCTGTCGGCACTGTATGATTGCGGCGATGCGGAAGATATTTTAAGTGCGCTTTCGCCGGAATATTTCCGTAGAACGGCGAAGATCATATCGTGCAAAGACACCTTTATCCAGGCACTCTGCCGTCACGATCACCGGAAAATATTTGAGCTGTGTCCACTGTACACTGCTGAAAATCTGGTTTCCGGAGCGTTGAATGCGGCTAAGGGAGCGGTTCAGGAACTGGTTTTGAAAGAAGAGTTTTTTGCCCGCTGTTCCGGAATCGCTGCGGCGTTGGAAGTCGCGGAGGCCGCGCTGTATGCCGAAGCTCTGCATTATGGAAGAAAGCGTTTCCCGATAGTGGAACGGGAGCAGAATTTCATCACCTTTGCCGATCAGATACATCTGGTGGATGAGGCATTGCAAAGTTCTCCCGAGCTGCGGACACTTCTGCGGGAGAAGTTCAAAGCCGGTATCATCGACGAATTTCAGGATACCGATGCCGCGCAGTACCGGATTTTCAAAACGCTTTTTGACGGCAGTGATAATTGTGTCTTTATGGTAGGTGATCCCCGGCAGGCGATATACCGCTTCCGCGGCGGAGATATCCACACCTATTTGAAGGCAAAGCAGGAGGCATTGCAGTGCGGCAGGGTTTACCGCCTCGGAGTGAATTACCGTTCCAGTGTCAATATGGTCGGGATGGTGAATACGATCTTCGGCAGACATGAGAATCCTTTTCACACGGAGAATATCGACTTCCCGGAACTGGAATCCCGCGCGGCAGAAGAGGCTCCGGAACTGTTGGAACACGGCGTGCCGTCCGCAAGTGCGATGCACTATTTTCTGGTTTCAGAGAACTCCACCGTCTTTCAGCAGTGCGGTCTCCGTATCCGGGAGCTGCTGTCACCGCAGTGCGCGTGTGCCCTGCCTGATGGTACTCCTTTGAAGCCGGAACATATCGCCGTTCTGGTGCGGACACACAATGAAGCGGCATTGATGCAGCAGGCATTGGATGATCTGGCGATCCCCGCTGTATGTCTGAAAAGCGGCAATGTTTACGCAAGTCGCGAAGCATTGGAACTTTTTCAGGTGCTGGCGGCGGCAGCGGCCCCCGGAGACAAGGTGAAATTGCACACCGCTCTGGGTGGACGTTTGTGCGGCATACCGCTTGCGGCGTTGAACTCTGCCGGAAGTGACGGTGCATCCGCATCATCGGCGCGCGGAGTGGAGATCTTCTGCCGGATGGGAGAGGAGTGGCGCAGCCGGGGATTTACGGTAATGTTTGAAACCTTTCTCCGGGAGTTCAAGGTGCGGGAAAATCTTGCTCAACTTTCCGGCGGTGAACGGATGCTGACCAACTTGTCCCAGCTCGAAGAACTGCTTCAGAAACTTTGCAGCCGTTCCCGGTTGACTCCGGAAGCGTTGATCGAAGAGTTTTCCGGACTCATCTGCCAGAGCAGTGAACGCGGTGCCGCTGATGAAGAACATGAGGAACTTATGGCAAGCGGCGGCAGTGCGGTCAAGATATTGACGATACACGCCTCCAAAGGATTGCAGTATCCGGTGGTGATGCTGCCGCAATTGGATCAGCTGAGCGTTCCCGTCCGGCTGACTTCCGAACTGCTTTATTACGACGGCGAGTGCCGGAAGCTGGATCTGCTCCGGGCTCCGGAGTGCCGGAACTTGATAAAAGATGAGATCTTCGACGAACTGCTCCGTTTGATCTACGTCGCCATCACCCGTGCGGAGTATCGTTGTGAAATATTCGGCGGAACCCCGGCAGAGGGAACTCCGCTGGAGTGGCTGTTGAAGAGCCGGGAGGATGGCGGCGCAGTGCTTCCGTTTTTGGCTCCGGAGTTTGCCGCAGTCGAATATACTCCTCCAACGCCGGAAGGATTGGTCGAACAACTGGCGGATATTCCCGATTTTTCAGTCAACTGGCAGGTCGTGAGTTATACCTTTCTCACCCGGGGGGTAAGTGCCAGAGGCAGCGATCTTCCTGCTGACCATGATGAAAACCTGCCGCCGTACAGTTTCGGAGAAGGTGAGCGTGCCGCCGGATTTTCTCCGTACACCTGCTCCGGAGGAGCCGGTTTCGGTACGGCACTGCATGAGATATTGGAAAAACTGGATTTCTCTGCCGGAACAAAAGAGTGTGAAGCCGCCGCGGCACAGCTGTTTTCCCGGACGGGGATCGCCGCTGATGCCGCTGATATCGTTTCCGGCGGACGCTGGATACACGGGATATTGAACTCCCCGCTGAAAGATCATGACGGAACGGAATTTCTTCTTTCATCGCTCCGGGAGTGTGACCGGGTTTGCGAGATGGAGTTCTGCTGCGGATTGAAAGCCTTTGATCTGGAAGCCGTGCGCCGCGTTCTTGATGAGTATGTCCGGAGCGCGGAACTTGAACTTCAGGAGTGGCCGGAGGAGTGGAGTGCCAGTTTGTCCGGCGGTATTCTCAACGGATTTATCGACCTGGTATTCCGCCGGGAGGGAAAATATTATATTGTGGACTGGAAATCCAACAAGCTCGGAGATAATGGTTCCGGCTTTTCTCCTGACAGCTTGAAACAGGCGATGGTGCATTCCATGTACTTTTTGCAGTATCTTCTCTACATGGCAGCTCTGGTGCGCCATTTGCGCCGGTGTCGCGGCGGAGTATTCGGCGAAGCTGAATATGAAGCGCAGATCGGCGGAGTTTATTATCTCTTTGTGCGCGGGATGTCACCGGATGCGCCGGACCGGGGGGTGTTTTACGCCCGCCCGCCGTGGAAAACGGTTCATGCTTTGGAGGAACTTATATGCAGCAGCGATCAGTGACCGGCGATATGCCGGATATCATCTTTTCCGACTTTGACCGGGAGTTCGGCAGATTTTTACTGCGGAGCAGCGGAATATCTTCTCCCGTACTGCTGCTGACCGGGATGCTGATGGCATTTGAGCTGCGCGCCGGGCGGACGGTGTTGGAACTTTCCCGCTATGCCGGAAAAACTTTATTGCTTGAAGATGAGGAGAATTTCACTCTTCCCGAAACGGAGGAGTGGATAAACATTCTCTCCGCACCGGAATTTGTTCCGGTCATCGCCCCATCATACCTGGAAACGGAGAGTTCACCGCTGGTTTTCATCGGGCAGAACAGGGTCATGCTGCGGCGTTATGCCGCTCTGGAAGCGGTGGTACGGGAGGCGTTGGTGCGCCGGAAACGGTTTGCTGCGGAACGCGATCTTGTACTGCCGGAGTTTTCCGGAACAGAGATCGGATATCAGGATCTGGCGGTGTTTGCCGCACTCAATTCCTCTTTGCTTATTCTCTCCGGCGGTCCCGGTACCGGAAAGACCACCGTCTGCGGCAGAATACTTAAAGAACTGCTCTCCCGTCGCCCGGAGATGAACATCTTTTTTGCCGCTCCCACCGGAAAGGCACAACAGCGGCTTGCCGGGCAGATCATGGAATCAGCGGCACAACTTCCGGAAGATTCTCCTGTCCGCAAGGCGATGGAGACGATGCCGGGGGCGACGCTGCACAGTTTCATCTACAACCGTTCCTGGCGGCAGAAGCTCGCTTTTTGCGACTTGCTGTTGCTGGATGAGTGTTCCATGATACCGCTTGAACTGTTTGCCGGAGTTCTGGAACTGCTGCCGCCGCACGCCGCGTTGATTTTGACGGGAGACCGTAAACAGTTATCTTCGGTTGAAAGCGGTTCGGTTTACGGGGATATGTGCAATTTCGGCAGGGTGAATCACCTTCCTGCGGAGGCGGCGCGGCTTTTCAACGGCTGCGGCGGCAGTGTGAAGGAGCTTACGGCGGGAGAAGATGGTGATTTCTCCGGTTTCATCGTCGAACTGGAAAAGAATTACCGTGCCGCATCGGCACCGGAGATCTGCCGCATTTCCAATATTCTCCGTCATGCCGCCGTTGGCGATGCCGCGAAAAATGCCGCATTGCTTGCCGGTATGGATGCGCCTGATTTCTGCACCGGATGTCAGACGGCGGAGACTCTGGCGGCGGCGGTGCGGCAGAAATTGCATCATGTTTCTTCCTGTGGTCATGCGCCGGCTGAACTTCCGGCACTGTGTTCGTTTCCGGATACAGAAGATCTTGCTGCCGTTTTCAAACTTATGGAGGAGTTCAAATTTATCTGCGCGATGAATCACGGTACTTTCGGCACACAGGCGGTCAACAATATTGTCCTTGAGGAATTGAAACTCCGACCGGAAAAAGCAAACTCATGGAAACCCGGTACCATTTTGATGATAACCCGCAACGACCGCCGGACCGGATTGCGTAACGGCGATATGGCAGTGGTCACATTGGAGAGAAACAGTGACGGTATCCCCGGCTGCCGGGTACGTTTCCCCGCCTGTCCGGAGATGCATCTGCCGGTGGCGGAACTGCCGCCGCACGAGTGCGGTTTTGCCATCACCATCCACAAGTCGCAAGGATCGGGATATGCAAATGTGACGTTGCTGCTTCCGGATCAGCCGGTGGAGATTTTGAGTGTTGAACTGCTTTACACCGGGATCACCCGGGCGGCGAAGCGGGTCGATCTCTGGGCATCAGAGGATATTCTGCAATTTTGCCTTGCACATAAAACGGAGCGGCTGTCGAATTTGTTTTCCTGAAAGCCGAAGTGGGAGATGAGCGCGTTGACCTCCGGAGAGTTGACAGGAGATCGCCCGCAAGATGCCGCCGGCGATGTGATTTTTATGTGACAACCGTGTTTTTTTACGGAATGGACTTGACAAATCAACTTCCGGTGCTATATTATCTCTTATGCAAATGTTGAAGTAAAACAAAAATTTAAAATATGAGGTGTAAATATGTCACAGCATCCGAGTCTCCGCGTTGGCGGCAAAATCCGCAAAATCCGTAACGTCATGAAACGCTATGAACGTCTCAACGTTCTCCGCGCCGAAGGTCGTATTCCCGAAGACAAAGTTCTTGGTCTGCCCAAGACCAAGCCGATCGAAGTCTGAGGATTTCCGGTTTTCAGTGGAACACGCAGTGCGTGTTCCATTTTTTTTTGCTGTTCATGGCAGTCTGGAGGTGGGATTTTGGGCAAAAAAATGGGATAATCGCTTTTTTTTGCCTTTTTTTTGTGAATTTATTTGAATAATTATTTGACATTTATCGTTTTAAGCGGTATTATATATAACGTATAGTGGATGTGGTGTGAGATCCCATTCCGTAATAAAAAACAATGAGGGAGGTAATTCATGTATTATTTTGGTGGTATTGCAATGTTGGTCGTCGGCTTGGGCGGTCTGATTTTCTGTCAGAAGCAGCAGCGTGTCAACCCGGCAATGCAGAGTGTTGCGTATATCTTCGGCTTGGTCATGCTCGTCGGTTTCGGTTTTGTTCTCTATTCCCGTCTGGGCGGTGGAGAAGAGCTTGAAGCCCGGGAAAATGAGATGTTGTTCCTCTATTCCCGCAGTGCTGCCGCCGGTAAATGTTTGAAAGCGGCTGCTCCCGGTAAAAAAGTTCTTTTCATCACTTCTCCCAAGTGGGATGCCGAACCGACCCGCAAAGAACAGGTCGAAGCTCAGGTCAATGCTTTTAAAGAAGCTTACGGCAGCGGCGATGTCATCATCGACTCCATCGAAGTTCCCAAAAACTTTGATGAAGAAGGTTCTGCTATCGAAGATGTCATGACGGTCAAAGAGTTCAAAGCTCTCTTTGCCAAGCATCCGGATGTCGGTGCCGTCGTTACTGATATCGGTTTGCCGGAACGCTGCAGCAGCTTGTTCAACGCCAAAACTGCGCCGGTCGTCTTCATGCTCAATCAGGGACGTGTTGACGGCAAGACGGTCAAGTCTCTCTTCAAGAAAGGCAAGATCGCCGGTATGGTCTCCTACAAGAACAAAGCTGACTATGACAAACCTGCCAATTCCAAGGATCTGCTCGAAAGTTTCAGTATCCGTTACGAATTGGTCGATGCGTCCAACTACACCAAGTATCAGCTGGATTGACAGTTGCATTTCATCAACAGAAAATCTGTTATCCGGAGTGGATCTTTCACTCCGGATTTTTTTTGAGATATTGACGTGTTATGAGTAATTATACTACGATATATATGGTGCGCCACGGCGAAACTTCCGCAAATGCCACGCACACTATCCAGGGACAGAGTGATGTTCCGTTGAATGAAAACGGCATTTTTCAGGCGGGCTTGATCGCCGCCCGTTTGAAGTTCCGCGCGTTTGCAGCGATTTATTCAAGTGACCTGTCGCGCGCGATGGTGACGGCGCAGAAAATCGCCAACGGGCGCGAGGTTATCGCTGATCCGGAATTGCGGGAATGGCATCTCGGTCATTGGCAGGGAATGAATATTGCCGATGTCAAAGCTGAATTTCCGGAGGAATACGCCGCATTTCACCGCGATGATCCGGGGGCGGCGATCGCCGGCGGTGAAAGCAGTGCGGAATTTCTTTCCCGCGTTTCCCGGGTGATGGAGAAACTTGCCGCCCGCCATCCCGGGAGAGATATCCTCTGTATCACCCACGGCGGTTTTGTCAGTAAAGCGTTGAAGTATGTCATGCAATACGATGCGGCTCCCCTGCCGCCCTGCATGGATAATACTGCCCTCTTTGCCTTTCGGACCCTTGACGGTAAACATTGGCAGCTGCAATGCTGGAACGATACTGCGCATTTGGAAAATACTGCTCTGGTCGACGCTTCCGCATTATAAACCGGCGGTGTCTCGCGTACAAGACACACCCTCCTGCCAACTCCGCTTGCGCTGAACCAACGCCGTAAGGCGTTCATAAGCCGCGCAAGCGGCGCACAAACACACACTCCAACCCGGTTCTGCTTGCTCCGAACCAACGCCGCAAGGCGTTCATACGCCGCGCAAGCGGCATCCCTCACCCACGACCCTGGTCGCCGACAGGCGACACATACTCCAGTTGATCCGCCACCCAAATTTATCCGCCGAAGTTTTGATTTTACAAGAAATGAGACAATAGCTGTAAAAAAATCGGAATTGCTCTTACCGTCATACGATAAAAGCAATTCCGTTGAAAGTTTTTGGAAGATCCGGTGCGGGGAAGATGATCTTTTCAAAGAGGTGTTTTCCCCGCAAAGTTATTTTGCAACAGCTCAAGTTTCTTACGGCTGGCTGTCGAACTCCTTCGCCGCCATATCCAATGCGGAACCCCGGGTACGGACTCCGGTTCCGGATGCCTGTATCGAACGCCGCGTAATTCCGAAGAAGATGAAACTTTCATCGGTCGTGACCTGCACATTCATGACCCGCGCCGCTTTGCGTGCTTTGGCTTCTTTGGTCAGCAGATAGATCACATTTTCCGTCGTCAGATTGTTGCGGAACATGGTTCCTTCACCGTCACCGCGCGGACTTCCCACAAAGATCGGCAGACCGAAGAAATAATATCCCGGAATTTCCACATAAGTCTGGCACACCGCCTTTTCATTGGGCGTACCCAACCCCATGCTGTTGAATTTCTGCGTGGATTCCACGGTGGTGCATCCGGCAAGCAGAACCGCCATAGCCGCAACTGCTGCGAATAGAACTGTTTTTTTCATTTTTCTCCTTTCTTTGTGTTTTATGTAATGTTATAATATATCCTTGATGACCGATTATTTCAAGCTCTTTGCGGCAGTTTTTATCGCCTGTTTCAAACCCTGATATGACCGTCTTACGCGTATGTCGGATTTGACCTTTTTTACCTCCGCATCGGTGAAAACAAATGACGGCACGCCTCTGCTTCTCCAGAACGGATACTTTTGCCTTATCATTCCCCAGCCGCCTGCAGGAACGTGGATGTAAACCGCAACACACTCTTTTACGACCAGTTTTTCCACCTCTTTTTTATCCAGGACATTGCGCCGCAGTCCTTTGCACGGACCGCACCAGTCGGTTCCGGAAAACAGCCACATGATCGGCAAGCCGCGTTTTGCGGCGAACTCTTTCGCTTTTTCCGGATCAATGAACCATCCTGCCGGGGGATCGCCTTTGGGATCACTGTTTGCCTTGCGCTGTCTTGCGGCTTCCGCTTTCTGGCTGTTTGCGGAATATTTTTCATCGTCACCGCTGTTATTACTGTCCGGTTTGATCTGTTTTTTCCGTGCAGAACTTTTTCGCACAACCTTATCTTCTTTATCGGGCATGGCATTGCTTACCGCCGCTGCCGGTCTCTTGTTGCTGTTATTATGCACGGCAAGTGCCGCCGCGCTCTGTTTTACCGCCTTGCGGAAACTTGCCGCGTTCAATGCCGGTTCTGCGATTTTCAAATCTTTCCCGTCCGGCGTGACAAAATACATTGCCGGCAGCGGAACTCCGCTTTCCAGCTCCAGGAAAGGAAATCGTTCTTTCATCCGGTTCAAATAATTCCGCTTCCACGTTGTCGCCGCCGGTAACTTTATATATGCTGTGACACATCCGTTGCGCATTGCGGAGATTATCTGGTCGCTCCCCGTCATCTTGGCTATGAACTCATCTGAACTCTTGTTCTCTCCGGCAAATATTATCAGCACCGGCTTGTTCAGCTCTGCCGCTTGCGCTTTTGCCGTTTCATAATTCCGATACCACCAGTTCGGTACTGCCGCCATGCCGCATATCGCTGCCACGCTCAACATTACCGCCGTACTTATTGACTTTATCATTTTTTCCTCCTTGTAGAAACGATTTCCCCACTTTGCTCTCTGGGCACACATTACTATACTTTATTTTTACAATATTTTCAACTGCATTGTTTAAAATATTTCGTTTTTTCAACTTTTTCCACAGCTGTCCCATAAAAATCAAACCTTCGGCGGCGGGAGAGCCGCCTCGCCGCTCGTGCTTCGCACTCGACGGTTGCAGTCGATTTTCCGGAGACCTCGCCCTCCCTCATTCCGGGCGGCTTATGCCGTCCTCATAACTGCGGGTAAGGTAGTTTTAAAGTATTACACCTTGTCCCGGCGGAGCGAAAGCGGAGACGGATCCAGCGTTGCCAGTGCGACTTGACGTCGACCTTGCCGCACACTGCATCCGCCGGTCGCGATCATGGCATTGTACGATCTTTGCAAAATCTGACAAAATCACTTTTTGAAAATCAGAAATTTCTCTGCGCAAACAGTGATAAAAAACACTGTTTTTGAAAAATTATGGGATATCTGTGACTTTTTCAATTAAAAATCTCTTTTTTTCCCCTATCTGTAATTGACTTTTTAATTTTTTGCGCTATATTCTATCAATAACACAGGTGCCAATTTAGCTCAGTCGGTAGAGCAGCTCACTCGTAATGAGCAGGTCATCGGTTCGATTCCGATAATTGGCTCCATTTACTTTTTTTTACGGAAAAAAAAGTAAAACAAAAAAAACGGGATATCGCGCCTTCCCGTTGGTCAGGCTTGATCGATTTTTGATCCTTTGCAAACCACATTTTTTCGGCAGGTTTGTCTTGTATCACCGCTTTGCTCATTGGCTGTCGCCAATTACGCAATTCTCACTTGCCTGTCGGTTGCCGTTGGGCTTACTCCCAGAGGTTCGGCTTTTTTTCCATCTCTTCCGCCCCGGGAAAGTCCGGGAAAAAATCAAATCCGGTCGCCTCTTCTATCTGGTCTACTGCCACGACAAAGGTGTTCAATCTTCTTTTTGTCGCATTGTTCGGAATGATATATGCCGTCATCTTATACGGTTTTGTCATGTCAAGGATTATCTTGTAAAATGCGTCCGGCACCGGGATATTTCGTTTCCCCATCACCTTCTGAGTCCCGAAAAACAACGGTCCGGTGATGATACATAACTTTTCCTCCTTCAACGCCCATTTGCGCACCTTTTCTTCCAGACGTTTCCATATCCCCCGGTTGCATCCCGGCAGCTGCGGAGAAATATTGCTCATATAGAAGCTGTGGGTCATGGTTATTTTGGAAAAACTCATGTCGGCTGCCGGTGCCAGATGTCCCCGGTCGTATCCGGTCCTCCGGTAATCTGCCGGTTTTACCGGATTCAATCTTATTTCCGGGTCAGGCGCAAATCGATTTTTTCTCCTTACTTTCGGCATTTTCAACTGTTTTGCGGTCAGTATGTAACATGCCCATACCGCCTGTTTCCGTTTATGGCTGTATCCTAAAGCGAAACCTTTCCGGTTCAGCAGTATATCCGGTGCTGACGGCAGACCGAATATAAGGTGATCTGACTCCTGTTCTCCTGCCGCTGTCGTAAACAGCAACAATGCCAACAGCAGAAATATGGTCACTTCCTTTAACATTGATCACCAGTTCCGTATCGGCAAATTCAGCAGTTCAGATATCCGGTTTCTCACCGGATGCACCGGATGCGAGGGCAGGGGACGGTTTTTGGCAAATCCTACTGCCCACCCGGTATCCCGGTCGTAAAATCCCTCCGCTCCGGCGGCTCCCCCGTGACCGAATATTCGCGTTCTTTTATAAATCGGTCCGGACAGCACCAACCCCAAACCAAAGTGGTTCCACACGTTGTCCGGTATAATATCTTTTTCGTCCCGCCACTCTCTTTCAGTAGCAATATCCAGAATTTTCTGCGGGAGCAGCTCCACTCCCCGCACTTCCCCTTTCAACGCCGAATAAAATCTCGCCAGTGCCCGGGCGCTTCCGCAGGCATTGAAAGAAGGGATACAGCTTTGTCTTACGGTTTTATTGTTGAGCTTTTCAGCATACCATGACGGCTTTTGCGGCATCAAAGTGTCGTCTACCGGTGCAAACCGTTTATCACTTTCTTCATCGGTTCCGAAGAAAAACTCGTTTTCGATTTGGCACGGCTTCAAAATCCGTTCCGAAAGTATTTGCTGTAACGGTTTTTTTTCTGTCAGCACCAGCAAATTTCCTGCCAGCCATGCGAAGGTCAAAGGGTGGTAAACGCACTTTTCTCCCGGCTTGCTCCGGGGAGTGAGTTCTGCCGTTTTGCGGCACATTTGCTCCCAGTCTGCCAGATCATCGTCGGATTTTGTCCGGGGCAGGATATACATTCCCGCCCGGTGTGACAGGATGTGTTCGACGGTGATCTCTTTCTTTTCGGCAGTGCCGAACTCTTTCCAGAATTCAGCAAGCGGAGTATCCAGATCGAACACTCCCTTTGCCACGGATTGCAGCACTGCCGTTGCCAGCAGTGCCTTTCCGCAGGAAAAGAGAGGAAACAGGGTCGACGAGGTGACTTTCTCTCCCTCGCCTCCGGGGAGCGTGGTTCCGGCGGCGGTATCTACTACCGCTTCTCCCTGACAGTAAATAGCGAACTGACAGCCGCACTCCTCTTGATTTTTACATGCGTTATCCAGTATGGACTGCACTTGACGGATAATCAGTTCCCAATTATACATGATTTGAGCCTGAGATCACATGACCCGTTCAATGGTGATTTCGGGGTCGATCTCGGTACGGAGGATGCGTTCCAGACCGCTTTTGATGGTCTGGGTGGCGTGCGGACACATGCCGCAGGCTCCGCGAAGTTTGAGGTAGACGATCTTTCCTTCGATGGAAACGATTTCAAGGTCTCCTCCATCCGCCTGCAAATGACAACGGAGTTCTTCAAGACGCTTGGTGATTCTTTCTGCCAGATTTTCCATAATGATTCTTCTTTCTTGTGTTGTTGTTATGGTTCTCTGTTTACTATACGGCAAAGGCGGTGAATTTTCAAGTTTTTTTCAGCGGGGACAGATAATTTTTTCCAAAAATGACCACAGATATTCCATGATTTTTCAAAAACAGTGTTTTTTATCACTGTTTGCGCAGAGAAATTTCTGATTTTCAAAAAGTAATTTTGTCAGATTTTGCAAAGATCGCCCGCAATGCGCCGCCGAAGGTTTGATTTTTATGGGACAGCTGTAAAAAAAATTACTGAAAAATTATTGATTGGACTTGACAAGGTTGCTGAACGGTGATATTTTTTATATCGAAGTATTCGTAAAAATTCAGTAAAAATCAATAAACAATCGCGCAGGAGGTCGCGGCAGATGGGTGCTTTTTTTCAATGGTTGGTAAAAGATGACTGGTTTTTCGTCAGTCCTTTGGATTGGTTGATAATCCTTATTCCGGTCGCTTTGGTTTTGTATATGGGCTGGCACTCCCGGAGATATGTGGTTCAGGTCTCCGACTTCCTCTCTGCCGGACGTTTGTGCGGACGCTATCTTATCAGCGTGGCGGATATTGCCAATGGTCTGTCGATCATGGGGTTGATCGCCTACGTTGAAGTCCATTACCGTACCGGTTTTGCCCTGGCGTTCTGGAGTACACTTTCTCTGCCGCTGGGTGTGGCTTTGAGTTTGACCGGTTTTGCAGCTTACCGTTTCCGGGAGACTAAAGCGATGAGTTTCGGACAATACCTGGAAATGCGTTACAGCCGCAAGCTGCGTATCTTCGCCTGCGCTTTGCGTTCTCTTGCTGAAATGCTTGCTAATATGATCATGCCGGCGATCGCCGGACGTTTCTTTATCTACTACTTCGGTTTTCCCCAGTATTTTACCGTTTTTGGTGTTGAAATCCCGACTTTTAATGCGTTGATTTTGCTGTGTCTGTTCATTGCGATCAGTATCATCTGTATGGGCGGTACTCTGGCACTGGTCATTACGGACAGTATTCAGGGTATGTTCTGCTATCCGATCATGGCGACATTTGTGCTCTTTGTTCTCTATAAGTTCTCCTGGAACAACGAGATCATTCCGGTGTTGACTGACCGTGTCGTCAATCAGAGCTTCCTTGATCCCTACGATATCTCCGAACTGCGTGACTTCAACTTGTTTATGGTCGGATTCAGTCTGATCTCCACTGTCAACAACCGTGCCAGCTGGCTCGGTGCCGGAAACTCTTCCAGTGCCAAAAGTCCGCACGAACAGAAGATGGCAGGACTTCTCGGTTCTTACCGCGGCAGTTTGAACAGCATTTTCTATGTGCTTATTGCCGTGGCGATGATAACCTACTTCAACCATAAAGATTTCGCTCCGCAGGCGAAAGAGGTGCGTGACACCATCAGTGAACGCGTGGCTGAAGGACTTTTACACGCTGAAAAGCATCAGGAACTGCGGAAGAGTATCGTCGATACGCTGCACAAAAAAGCTCCGATAGTCCATGAAATCGGAAAAGATACCAAACTTTCGGAAGAGAAAAACCTTGATACCATTTATCTTGCCGAAGTCAAACAGGCTCTCGACAACAATGCTCTGGATACTCCGGAAGTCAACGCCGGAATGTATCAGCAGTTCCGTACCCTTTACACCCAGATGATGACCGCCGTCGGAATGCGCCACATGATGCCTCCCGGTTTGAGCGGTCTTTTCTGTCTGCTGATGATCATGGCGATGATCTCCACCGACGATACCCGTATCTTCTCTGCGGCGTTGACTATCACTCAGGACGTGGTGATGCCCTTTATCAAGAAGCCGCTGACTCCGGTCCAGCACATGTGGGTCATCCGGGCGGTCTCCATCAGTGTCGGTGTGTTCTTCTTCATCGGTTCGACGATGATGAGCCAGTTGGACTACATCAACCTCTTTATGAGTACGATGACCTCGATGTGGGTCGGTGCCGGAGCGATGAGTCTGCTCGGTTTGTACACCCGGTTCGGAACGACTGCCGGAGCGTGGACAAGTTTGCTGACCGGTTGCGGTATGGCACTCAGTTATATCGGCATCAAGCAGTATTGGACACACGTCTACGGATTCCTGAGAGATATGAACTGGCTGAACGGATTTTCCCGTGTCGTTGAAGCGATGTCCCGTCCCTTTGAGCCGTACATCGTCTGGAGAGTCAATCCGTACAAGTGCTTTATCAACCCCTATGAATTCACCTTCCTGGTAACGCTGTTGTCGTTCACGTTGTACATTGTGGTTTCCAAGCTCACCTGCAAGGAGCCGTTCAACCTTGACCGTATGCTCCATCGCGGAAAGTACAATCTGGACAATCTCAACCAGACCAGGACCCAATGGACCTGGGCGACGTTTTTCGGAAAACTTATCGGAATCACGCCGGAGTACAGTTTCTGGGATCGGGTCATTGCGCGTTCGATTTTCTGTTACTCTATCGTCTACCGGTTTCTGGGAACGTTTATTCTTATCGTTATCTGGAATGTGTTCCAGAGATGGCCGCAGAGCTGGTGGAGCGGTTACTTCTTTGTGACTGCGCTGCTGGTTCCGGGAATCGTGACAGTCATTGTTACCTTCTGGTTCGGTATCGGTTCGGTCAAGGATATGATCCAGTTGTTCCGCGACTTGAAGACCAGAAAGCTGAACTTCCTCGACAATGGTCAGGTCGAAGGCAATATGTCACTTGCTGACAAGGCTGAACTTGAAGCGTTGGATGCGGATAAGAACAAAGGTAAAGCGTAATACCTGAACAAAGCGAAACGGCTCCGGATTTCCGGAGCCGTTTTTTTAGTATGCGCGGCATGCGCATTGACTCGCCGGTGGAAGTCCGGTACAGGCCTTGTCAGTAGGAACTGTTAGCGAAAGCCAAGGGTGTCCATCGTGAGGTGGAATCTGAAAGAAGGCAATAGCAAAATCCCGGTCTGACGAACAGAAACCGCATATAAGGCATATGCAAGGTGGATGAGCTTGCCAAACAAAGCGAAGTCCGATACTGACCGAACCTTGTGGTGTAAATGCGGC
>JAFVZN010000060.1 GCA_017508135.1 Lentisphaeria bacterium
AGCATACCTTTGCGGGCAACTGACAGGAAAGACGGTGCAGATTTGTTTGTACACAAGTTACTGAACCGCCGTATGCCGAACGGCACGTACGGTGGTGTGAGAGGACGGCTGTCCAAATAATGGACAGCCTCCTACTCGATTATATATGTTTCCCTTAGCTGGGAAGAAATAAAAGGTCGTTGCGGCCTCTTTCTTACAGTTCCACGTTGCGGGATTTGGCAAGATACCATGCTGCCGGGAAAAAGAGCTGAGCGAAAGTACAATGCGTTTCCGGAGTCAGGGTTTTCAAGACCGTACGGAAAATTTTCCGGCGCAGCAGAGTTATCCGGGGTGTCGGCATCAAAAGCGCGGTCATGATGCTTTCCGTGCAATCCCGGAGGGTCTGGAACGCCAGTTGAAGAGCTTCCGGACGTTCCGGGAGGGCGTAACCGCAATCGGTGATGACTTCTGCCCGTTTGATGGTGCGCCAGTTGGGCATCATCGCGGAGAAGTCTGCCGTGTTGCAGGTCGTTCCGGCGCGGAGGAGGTTGAAGTTCAAATATTCATCGACCAGATCCATCACCTGCGCATACTGCTTTTTCAGAGCTGCATCGGGGGCAAGATCATGGATAAGACGGCAGGAGAGGGTCATCTGCATCAAAGCGAAACTGCGGTAGCTTTTGCTGTAAAGATGCAAACTCCGTCCGGCGGCTTCATAAGCATAGCGATTGAAACATTTGAGATAACGGTCATCGCCGGAAACTGACCAGGCGGCGGCGTAAAACATCGGGAGACGGGCGATCTCATGCGCCTGAGATTCCCACATCCGGCAGACGGAAGAGCGGCGAGGGTCGTTGTCGGCGCGGGGAAGGGTCCAGTTGTTCTCCTTCGTGACGTGCTTTTCGCAGAAATCGGCGACGTCGGTCAGAAGTTTGGTGATCTCCTGCTTCTCCTGAGGCGAAGAAAGTCCGCTGTGATAATAGTGCCACAAAGCGTAGACATAATGGGTGTATTGATCGCGGGAACTTTCCGGGTAAAAACTCTTGAGGTCACGGGGAGAAACACTGCGGGCAACGAAGCCGGGGATGCCGGAAACGGTTCCGCACAGGCGGAGTCCCTGATATATTTTGCGAGCCATTTCGCCGTTACCGGCATTGATGTACATATCCAGAGCCACACCGCCGTTGATGACGGAATCCTCCTGACCGGAACGCCAGCTGCAGGGGTTGGGGAGACAGCGGGAGATTTCCAGAGGGGTGGGCAGATGGTCGAACTTCTTTGCCGGATCCCGGGAAGTGATATAGTCGTAAATAAGGTTGGTGTCCGGGTGAAAAAGATTGTTTTCAACCGTTTTCAAACAGCGGGAGATCTTATCTTGGAGTTCCCGGTCAGAGAGAGGCATCATGGCTGCACCGGAGAGCAAAGCGGCGGAAGTGGCGGCAGGCGCGGAGCCGTTTTTCGCGTTGGAGTCAGAGGCGGCTGAAGCCGTTAAAACTCTGGAAACGGGAGCCAGCGCAGCAAGTGTCATGGCATTCTTTAAAAATTTACGTCGGGTCATAGATTATTTTTCCATGTGATAATGTTCGATCACGCTGCCGTTTGAAAGCAGAAAGACGCCTTTGCCGAGAGAGAATTTTTTACCGTCACGGTCAAAGATGATATCGAGAGATGCGCCTCGGAATGGTACTCCGGTAAGCGCAAAGTGATCCCAGTCGTCCGGGATGAGCGGATTTACCTTCAGAGAACCATCCGGAGCGATACGCAGTCCGGCAACTCCGGTGATGAGCAGATCGCAGTATGAAGAGTGGTTGTAATTGAGACTTCTTGCTCCGAAGTCGGAGTACCATTCGCCGGTTTCGGGGTCAGAACTTTCTGCCAGATGCGGCTTGCCGTTTTTGTAGTGACTGGCGGTATATTTTTTGAAGAGCCGGAAGTAATCGGCGGCGGAGACTTCATTCTGTTGGTAATCATTGATAAAGTTTGCCATTGAGGTAAGAGCCTGCGAGGAGGCGAACGGCCAGCACCAGCCGTTCCACATACAACCGCCGGGACGTCCGTGTTCGACGAGGTAATCTTCGTGATTTTTTTCCAGGGTCCGCAGACCGAAAGGGGCGTTGAAGTATTCGCTGTCCATGATGTACTTCCAGGCACCATTGAAGCGTTCATCGGGAAGGTTGCAGCTCCACGGAAGATAGCCGTGCAGTTCTGCGCCGTTGATGAAAAAGCGGTTATCCCGGCGGCGGTCAACGAAAAAAGAACGCTTTTTGTTCCACATGAGCAGAAGGAACTGCTGTTTGAGTTTTTCTGCTTTTTCGCGGAAAAGTTCCGCATCGGCGGAACGTCCGGTTTTTTGAGCGATGCGCGCCAGAGCGACTGCATCGCTGTACATATAGGAGTTCAAAGTACTGCGGTAGCCCTCGCCGCCATGACTTTTGCCGTAAGCCAGTGCCAGCAGGGCGAATTCCATCCCGTCCCGGTCAGGTATTTGCCAGAAAAGCCCGGTATTTTCATCGAAGCGGTCTTTTTCCCACTGGAAATAGTTTTCTTTCATCGCGTCAAAAAGATCTGATGCAAGATCATCTTCACCGCTGACGAGGCAGTATTTGAAACAGCTGTCGGCAAGAGGGAAACTGTAAAGTCGCGGTGCGGCTTCGCTGCTGCACCAGAAGGTGATATAGTCGCGGATGAAGGTGTGGTTCTTTATCCAGCGTCCTTCGTAAATATGGTGCTGAGCCGGACAACTGATGGTTCCATCGACGCCGGAATGGCTGACCGGAGTGGAAAATTCAGTGATAACGAACTTTCCGTTCCGGCGTTTTTCGATATGGGTGGAGTAGGCATACCAGCGATAGCGGAATATCTCTTCTATTTGCGGGTCCGGACATTGAAATTGCGGAACAAGACCATCAAGATTTACCATGGTAAAAACTTTCCTTAACAGTTGAAACAGATTCTGAGATAATATACCACTTAAAAGAAAAAATACAATGCCGTTTGCAACAAACTGGAGCAAAAAGCCCGCCGCAATCCGTTCGCGATAAATTAGGGCAAACAGCTCGCCGCAATCCGTTTGCGACAAACTGGAGCAAACGCTACGCCGCTTTTCTCGAAGAGGGGAGGGGTTTGGGGAGGGGGGAAACCTCTTTTCCCGTGAAAAGAGGTTTCCCCCCTCCCCAAAAAACACCGCCTCATCCGAAGAAGAGGTTGGTGATAAGGATTTTTGCGCCGATGATGATGATGGCGCAGCCGCCGGAGAAGGTGAGGTATTTCTGGGGGATGAAGTTACGCAGGCGGCTGCCGAGGATCACGCCGGTGGCGGAGATGGCGGCGGTGACGATGCCCATGCTGGCGGCGGGGAGCCAGAGCGGGCGGTTGGCGAAGGCGAAACCGGCGCCGACGGCCATGGCATCCAAACTGGTGGCAATGGCGGGGAGGAAGAGGTTTTTGACGGCGAAGAAGTCACTTCGGGCGTTGGGATCGCAGACATCGCCGTCATCATCGCCTTTGATGGCTTCCCAGACCATTTTGCCGCCGACGAAAGCGAGCAGAGCAAAGGCAACATAGTGGTCGATGCTCCGCACCAGGTCCATTGCCAGATGGGCGATAAAAAATCCTGCGACCGGCATAAGGAATTGGAAAATGCCGAAAAACAACGCCGCATTCAAGGCTTGAATACGGCGTGGAAGAAACGGTTTGCACAAACTTCCGCTGGTGGATACCGCAAAGGCATCAATGGCAACACCAACGGAAACCAGCAAAATTTCGATGACCGGCATGATGGGAGTTATTCTCCCATCAGCATGGTCATGACCGCTTTCTGGACATGGAGGCGGTTTTCGGCTTCATCAAAGACGATGGAACGTTTGGGATCGTCCATGACATCGGCGGCGACTTCCTCGCCGCGGTGGGCGGGGAGGCAATGGAGGAATTTTGCATCCTTTTTCGCCTTGTCGAAGAGAGCGGAAGTTACCTGATAGGGGCGGAAGAGTTCCATTCTGCGGGCGCGTTCCTCTTCAAAACCCATGGAGACCCAGACGTCGGTGTAGAAGTAATCCACGCCGTCGGCGGCTTTCACGGGATCCTTTTCCCAGATGATATTTTTGGCATCACCGATAAGGTCGGTGCGGGGAGCTTCCTGTTCCGGGGCGGCGATGACGAGTTCCATGCCGGTAAGTTTTGCAGCCATGATGCATGAGTTTGCCATGTTGCTGCGGCCGTCGCCGTAGAAAGCCATACGGATGGATTTATCCACTTTGCCGGAATACTCTTTGATGGTGAGCAGATCAGCGAGCAGCTGGCAGGGGTGGAAATCGTTGGTAAGGGCGTTGATGACCGGACATTTTGCGACACGGGCGAGTTCTTCGACTTCGCTGTGTTCAAAGGTACGGATGACGATACCGTGGAGGTAACGGCTGAGGACGTTGGCGGTATCGGCGACGGTTTCGCCGCGGCCGACCTGCATTTTGCCCTGATCGAGATAAAGCGGGGTACCGCCGAGTTCACTGACGCCGACTTCAAAGGAGACGCGGGTACGGGTGGAGGACTTGGCGAAGATCAAACCGACGCTTTTACCGGCGAGGGGTTTGAAATCGACTTTGCCGCGTTCAGCTTTGAGTTTGGCGGAAAGTTCAAAGATTTCCTCCAGATCGTCTCTGGTGATGTCCTGAAGTGTAAGCAGATCTTTTTTCATTTTTGTTCCTTTGCAAATTCTTCGAGAGCTTCGCCGATCCTGGCAATGGCAATATCGGCATCGGCTTTGGTTATGGTCAAGGGGGGCAGGAGACGGAGAACCGTTTCGCCTGCGGTGAGGGTGATAAGGTTTTTCTTCATCAGTATCCCGGCAAGGGGAGCGGCGTTGCAGGTGAGGACGATGCCGATCATCAAACCTTTGCCGCGGACGGTCTGAACGAAGTCATATTTGTCTGCAAAAACGGAAAGTTTATCCATGATGTAGTTACCGACTTCGACGGTATTTTCCAGAATGCCGTCTTTATCGAAAGCCTCCTGAACAGCGAGAGCCGCCGCGCAGGCAAGGGGAGTTCCGCCGAAGGTGCTGGCGTGAGTACCGACGGTCATGAGCGAGGCAAATTTTTTGCGTGCCATAAAGCCGCCCATGGGGAGACCGTTGGCGATGGCTTTTGCCATGGAAAGAGCATCGGGGATAACGCCGAAACTCTGGAAGGCGAAACGGGTTCCGATACGGCCCATGCCGCACTGGACTTCGTCACTGAGCATGAGGATATCTTTTTCGTCGCAGAGGGCACGGACTTTTTTCAGATATTCGATATCGGCGGGGTAAATACCGCCTTCGCCCTGAACCATCTCCAGCATGATGGCGCAGACATCGGGAGTGACTGCTTTTTCCAGAGCTTCAAAGTCGTTGAACGGAACCTGTTTGAAACCGGGCATATCCGGTTCAAAACCTTTGCGGTACTTGGCTCTGCCGGTGGCGGCAAGGGTGGCAAGGGTTCTGCCGTGGAAGCTGTTATCCATGCTGATGATGGTGTTGCGTCCGGTCTGGTTGCCGTATTTTCTGGCGAGTTTTATCATGCCTTCGTTGGCTTCTGCGCCGGAGTTGGCGAAAAAGACCTGAGCATCGGGCATACCGGAGGAGACGGCAAGTTTTTCCGCCAGGACCGGCATAAGATCGTTCATATATAAATTGGAGATATGGACCAATCGTCGGCACTGGGATTCGATAGCGCGGGAAACGCGCTCGTTGCAGTGACCGAGGTTGCAGACCGAGATGCCGGCGGCGAAGTCGAGATACTCCACACCATCATCATCCCAAAGTCTGGCTCCCTCGCCACGGACAAACATCTTTGCCGGTGCATAGGTCGGGACGCAATACTTTGCGAATTTTTCATTGGTCTCGTTAAAAAGTTTACCCATTTTTCCAATATTCTCCATCAAATGTTTTTACCGGAACCGTATCGGCTCCACGACTAAGAAATGATTAATATACACCACTTTTTGAAAATTGCAAGCGGAAATACTTGACAATTCCATGTTTATCGACTATATTTTACAAAAACAAAATATAACGGATATTTTATGAAAATAATACACTTTTCTGATCCGCACGGCGGAGGTCCGGCAGAGGATTGGATGGCATATTTTGACAAACGCTGGGTGGGAGTGTTCAACTACCGGTTCCGGCGGAGGTTCCGGCACGATCTGTCCAAATTACAGACGGCGGTGGAGTATATCCTTGATGTCAAGCCAGATGCGGCAGTGTGTACGGGGGACTTGACCAGTGCCGGACAGCCCGGGGAATTTGCCCGGGTGATCGAAATATTGAAACCGCTGCGCAACTCAAAGATACCGTTTATCTACACGCCGGGGAACCACGATTGTTACGTTACGCGTCCGCAGTGTGTGAAGGCGGTGAAAGATGCTGTTGAATACCTTTCTCATGGAGTGTACACTTTTGAAGGGATGCCGTTGAAACTGGAGGTGGGAGAGGTCGATTTTCTGGTGGTCAACACCAGTGCGCCATCGAATCTGCTTTGTTCGTGGGGATTCCTTACTGCGGAAAACCGGGATTTCATCGTGAAAAACTGTGCGGAAGATAATCATGAACGGCCGCGTATCCTTGTTACCCATTATCCGATGATCGAAGAACATCCGGTCTTGAGGGTGCGCCACCGGTTGTTCGGTCAGAAAGAGGTGCTGAAACTGATGAAAAACAAGCAGCTTGATCTGGTGTTGTGCGGTCATGTACACAAGCCGTCGTTACGCGTGGATGAGCAGGGGCGGGGCGAATGTATTTCCGGTTCGGTGACGCGCAACGGAACGATGATGGAGATCGAATACGAAAAAGCCGCCCGGAAATTTTCTTTCCGGACGATCGGGGTGTGAAATTTCCAATCCCGAAACACCGTTGTCTCATGGGCAATCTCTAAATTTATTTTTCCTCTTCCGGAGAGTCTGACAATAACTTTATGCCGGAAACTTCGGAAAGGACCCGCATCCGGGAGATCGCAATACGGTTCAACTGTTCTGCGGATTTTCATACGAAAAAACGGACACATGGTATCTGTGACAGATTTGTCGTGTGTCCGTTTCTGGTGTCACCGCATTTGAAAGGTGTTATTTTTTCTGCGGCGGCTGCGGTTTGGGCGGGCGCGATCTGGCACCGGGGCGGGGCGGCAGTTTGCCGGAGATGATGGAATCGGTTATGGCATCGATCACGGCACTGGAGTTTTCCTCCCGCTTTTTCAACTCTTTTTCCATTGCCGCAAGCCGTTTTTTGTTGGCTTCGATGTTGCGGCGCATGATGGAAAGGCGTTGTTCAAAGTTGCGCTTTACCATGTTGCGGAGCTGCTGTTGCAGGGCGGCTTTCTGCTTTTCATCTTTACAGGAGCGTATCTGTTCGGCAAGCTGCTGCACTTTGGCGCGGTTCGTCTGACGTTCAGCGTTGATTTCGGCGGCTTTTTTCTGCATGACTTCGCGGAACTTATCCGGATCGGTCCGCTGAAGTTTCATCAACTCCCGCTGTTCCGGTTCGGAAAGCATGGAAAATGCTCTCCAGATGTTGGCATTCCGCGATTGGGGGTGGCGGTGCGGCGGTTGGTTGTGGCGCATCGGAGCGTGGTGATGCGGCGGCGGTGCGGCGATGGAGCTGAACGCGGCAACTGCGAGCGAGATGATGACAGAAATGGTGTTGATGTTTTTCATAGTGCGCTTCTCCTCCGGGTCAAATATAGTTTTCTTCGGTATCTTCACAGGCGGAATTCAGCAAATCGATGGTGTAGCTTGCCTGTTCCAGTGAGGTAAAATCATTCATCGCCAGCAATTCTGAATTGGACAGAGGTTTGAGCTGCCGGTGGTGAATGGCAGTTTCCTCCTGGTGCAGAAAGGCGATCGCGCCGGCGCAGAGGACGGCAAGTGCCGCCGCAGCAGGAAGAAGGATCCGGAGACGGCGGCGCGTTTTCTGCTGACGTTGACGGATCGCTGCATAAGCGAGTATCTTCGCATCCAAAGCTGAAGGAACTTCCGTCTGCATAAATTTGTTGATTCCAAGAATTTTTTTCATTTTATCAATCCTCCTCGGTCAAACTCCGATAAAAAATCTCTTAATGCTTTCACGGCATAGCGCATTCTGCTGAGTGCCGTATTGAGTGAACATTGCTGTATCCGGGCGATATCCCGGAACGAAAGCTCCTGTTCCCGCAATAAAAATACCTCTTTCTGTTCTTCCGGCAACCGGTTCAGCGCATCCATGATAGCTTTCCCGGTATCGGAGGCATTCAGCATCCGGTCGGGAGATATGGCGTTGTCATCCGGCAGTTCCGGCATATTTTCGTCATCCAGAGCTGAATGCGACTCCGGACGGGTGCGGCGTATCCGGTCGATGAAGATGTTTTTTGCCACCCGGAAGAGCCACGCACTGAATTTCCCGTCATCGCGGTAGGACGGAAGTTTGTCGATGACCCGCGTCCAGGTATCGGCAAAGACTTCATCTGACTCTGCCTGATTACCGTGAAGCATATTGTTCAAATAGCCGTAGAGCATCTGACGATAGCGGAAATACAAAGTTTCAAATGCGTGTTCATCGCCGTGCAGATATGCGTCTATCAGTTCGCGGTCACTTTTTTCCGGGGTACACATCATAATCGTTTGTTGACATCGTTATCCTTTCCGTCAGCTTAACGCAGCGGAAGTGAAAAATATTTTACCGGGAGGTGGATAAAGTGATAAATTTCCAGAAATTCCGGTCGTTTTCCAACATTCCGCACGGAAATTCCGGCGAGAGAGTTTCCCACTTTATCTGCTGACCTTCGCAGGGGGCGGGGGTGGAATTTCCGGCGGGGATGACCCGGACGAAGTAGAGCGTTATTTTGGGAGTTTTCAGTTGATAGATGATATCCAGGGGAAGCACCTCCCAGTTCAACTCCTCCAGCAGTTCCCGTTTTGCCGCCTGCTGCGGAGTTTCGCCCGGTTCCAGCTTGCCGCCGGGGAACTCCCATCCGGAGGGGGGCTTGTTTTCCGGGCGCGAGGCGAGCAGGACCTTGCCGTTTTGAATGCAGACGGCGGCAGCAACTTTCATCATTTGAAGCCTCCGATAAAAAGAAGCATGTCGATGAAGAATCTGACCGCATACTGCGCGGCGGTGTATATTTCGCTGAAAAAAACAAAAAGCAGCATCACCATGACGATAAAGATGCCCTTGACAAACTCCGGCGTGGTACGCAAATCTTTCTTCCAGTAGGTGCGGAGGATGTTCCAGCCGTCCAGATCCGGCACCGGAAGGAGATTGAATATCGCCAGTACCATGTTGATGATCGCACCATAAATGAACATCGCGTGGGCAAATTCATTGATATTATTCAGAGTGCCGGCGATGATAAGTATTGAAAATATCAGAGACAACCCGATATTGGCAAGAGGTCCTGCCAGCGCAGTCAATGCCGGAGCGTGCTTACCTCTGAGGTTTTGCGTATTCACCGGTATCTGCCCCCAGGCGATGCCGAAAAAGCAGAGCATGAGCAGGGAGATCATTCCCATCTGCTTGAACGGGTTCAAGGTCAGATGTCCGTGTTCTGCCGGTGTCGGGTCGCCCAGTTTGTATGCGGTCAGCGCGTGGCAATATTCATGTACGCAGACGGAAAATACCACGATCAGCAGCTTGGAGAAGAAGAGGCGCGGAGAAGTAAAGAGGGTTTCAATAAACATTTGCGCTCCTTATTTCAACAGCATGCAGTCGCCGTAACTGTAAAAACGCATCTTTTCTCTGACCGCCATGCGGTAGGCTTCCAGCACCATCTCCCGGTCGCAGAAACAGCTCACCAGCATCAGCAGCGTACTGCACGGCAGGTGAAAGTTGGTCAAAAGCATATCGGCGGAAACCGCCTGATACGGGGGGTGGAGGAAGATATCGGTCCTGCCTCTGCGGGCGGTGAGTACGCCGTTGGGATCACAGCAGCTTTCCAGAACGCGGACGGTGGTCGTTCCGACAGCCAGAACTTTATGTCCGGCGCGGCGGGTGGAGTTGGCAAGCTCCGCCACCTCCGGAGGAAGAACAAAATCTTCAAAGTGCATCTTATGTTCTTCGGCATAATCGGCACTTACCGGCTTGAAAGTTCCCGGCCCCACATGGAGGGTGAGTTCACCGATGGAAACCCCTTTCTCCCGGGCTTGGGAAAAAATTTCCGGCGTAAAATGCAGTCCGGCGGTCGGTGCCGCCACTGCTCCGGGGATCGCCGCGTAGACAGTTTGATAACGTTCATCGTCCTCGGGTTCTGCATCCCGGTTCAGATACGGGGGCAATGGGATGTGTCCGAAACGCTCCTGAAGAAGCATATCATCGTTCCGGTCAAATCTGATATGGAACGTGTCATCGCTGTTGCGTTCGATAACGGTGAAGCCGATGCCGTCACGGTTCAGCGTACCATCATGTTCCAGCAACACCGCATGGGTCCCGTCTTTGGCGCGTTTGCCGGGTTTTATCATGCAGTTCCACTCGCCGGGGATGCCATTGTACGGTTCGACCAGGAGAAGTTCAAACTTTGCCCCGTCAGCGATACCGGCTTTGCGGGCGAACATACGCCCCCGGCAAACTTTGGTGTTGTTGCGGATAATGGCATCGCCGGGAGAAAGATAGTCGATGATGTCGGTAAATGGATGGATCTCCGCATGACCGGTTTTACGGTCAAGCACCATCATCCGGGAACCGTCACGGTGCGCTGCCGGGTAACGGGCGATAAGTTCCGGGGGCAGTTCGTAATCAAAGAGGGATGTCGCCAGCATATCGTCAACTCCTTATTCTTCGCCGCGCATCTGGCGGCGGGCTTTTTTCAGCCGTTCAAGCTCATAAGAGGAGAGGCTGTTGATCCCTTCGCGCGAAAGTTTGTCCAGAAGTGCATCCAGTTCCCGCTGGGTCACCGGAGCATTGCTGCTGCTGTTGCTGCCGGGGGCGGAGCTTCCATTTTCCTGCTGAGGACGGCGGTAACTGCCGCCGGAAGAAGATTGAACTTCCGGTATCTTTATGAAACTCAGCGGATCCCACGGCAGCCGGGTTTTGAAGAAGATGACCTTCATGGCAATGTAACCGCCGATAAAGCCGCCGAGATGGGCAAGATGGGAAACTCCCCCGCCGCCGTTGCCCATCAGCATAAGTACTTCCATCACGGTATAACATATCACCAGTGTGGTGGTCTTTATCGGAGAAAACGGCAGAAAGAGCAGGGTGAAACGGCGTTCCGGTTCCAGCATGGCGGCGGCGATCATGGTGGCGCAGACAGCACCGGATGCCCCCAGCAGCCCGCCGCCGGTGTTGAGATGGGTGAGGTAATAGAGCAGATTGCCGGAGACGACCCCGGCAAGATAGATGATGAGGAACTTCCATCTGGTGACAAAAGGTGTCACCAACTGCCCGAAGATATACAACCCCCACATGTTGAAGAAGAGGTGCCAGAAATCCCCGTGCGCAAAACCGGCAGTGATGATCTGGAACAAATTGGAAGGATCGAAGATCCCTGCGTTCATATCCAGAGCAAGTTTGGATGAACCGCCGGGGAGTTTGAATACGAAATAGTTGAAGATGTTTATTATTATCAGAGTGATAAGCATCGGACGCCCATCCTGCGTGGGATCAGGATTGGGAGAGCGCATATATTCGCGGTTGTGCAGACCCATGATGTGTGATCTCCTAATGATAATTGTTAAATTGTTCAAAATATTAATATACACTTTCTTTATAGAATATACAACTGTTTTTTCAGGGAAAATCCAGATATCCTGTATTTTTTTTGCAGACCTCCCCGGTTCCCCGAACGCGACCGCCGCAGGTTTGATTTTTGCAGAAAAGTATAAACTTGACAATTCGGTTTGAAGTGCTATATTATATGTTTGGTATATTAAACATGAGGTGATAAAATCGAAACCGAACAGAACAACAATGTGGTTTTTATAACCACCCCCCGGGACTTCCGCATGGATTCTCCGCTGCCGCTGGATTGCGGCCGTGAGCTCAAGGAGGTCAATATCCGCTATGAAACCGCCGGAACACTGAATGAGGACCGTTCCAACGCCGTTCTGGTAACTCATGCATTGTCCGGCGATGCCCATGTGTGCGGCCGTCACACCCCTGAAGACAAGAAACCCGGCTGGTGGGATGAGATGATCGGTCCCGGCCGTCCGGTGGATACCAACAAATATTTCGTTATCTGTTCCAACGTTATCGGCGGTTGTTCTGGTTCCACGGGGCCGCAGTCCATTGATCCTGATACCGGTAAACCTTACAATATGAGTTTCCCTGTTATCACGGTCGCCGATATGGTGCGGGCGCAGAAACGTCTGGTCGAGCACCTCGGGATCAGTAAACTGCTTGCTGTTCTCGGCGGTTCCATGGGCGGTATGCAGGTGTTGCAGTGGGCGGTCGACTATCCCGATGCGATGGAATGTTTTATCCCCATTGCCACGGCGAGCTGCTTTACGCCGCAGAATATCGCCTTTGACTGGGTCGCCCGGGAAGCGATAAAAGCTGACCCCAACTGGAACAACGGTAATTACACTCCGGAAGCCTCCCCCGACCACGGTCTGGCGGCGGCGCGTATGCTGGCACATATAACCTATTTGTCAGAGGAGTCCATGGGCAGAAAGTTCGGCCGTGCGCTCCAGAACAAATCGGAACTTGATTTTGCCTTCAATTACGATTTCGCCGTCGAAAGCTATTTGCAGTATCAGGGACAGCGTTTCGTGGAACGTTTCGATGCCAACAGTTATTTTTACATCACCCGTGCCACGGACTACTTTGACCTTACTGCCAAGACCGACGGCGATCTGTTCAAAGCCGTTTCCAATGTGAAAGCCGCCGCGCTGGTGGTTGCGTTTTCCAGTGACTGGCTCTTCCCGACGGAACAGTCGCGCAAGATCGTCGATGCCTTGATCCGCAACGGCAGCGAAGTATCTTTCTGCGAAATAAAATCCGGTTACGGACACGATGCGTTTTTGCTTGAAGTCGATACGCTGGGACGGATGATAAAAGATTTTCTCCACTACCACCAGAAGGGATACAGCCATGAATAAACGTCAATTCCTCGATCCGCAGCGGCGGCACGATCTTGATATTATTGCCAACGTGGTCGATCCCGGCGACCGGGTGCTTGATCTCGGTTGCGGAGACGGTCTTTTTCTCCGCGAACTCAAAGAGAAACGCAAAGCGGATGTGCTCGGCGTGGAGATAGATCAGGATTCCATCGTCCGCTGTATCGGCAACGGTGTGCCGGTCATCCAGCGCGACCTTAACGGTGATCTGGGATTTTTCCCGGATAAGTCATTTGATCTTGCCGTACTCAGCCACACTCTGCAGGAAACCAGCCGCCCGGATTTGCTGCTCAATAGCATCGTCCGTATCGGAAAACGTGCCGCAGTCAGTGTTATCAACTTCGGTCACTGGCGGTGCCGCACACAGGTCATGTTCCGCGGCAGGATGCCCCGCAGTACGCAGATGCCGTTCCAGTGGTATGATACGCCCAATATTCACTTCTGTACATTGCGCGATTTCCGCGAATTGTGCGCGCAGTTGGATATCAAAATCGTAGAAGAACGCCCGATCCCCGGACGTTTTCCCCGTCTGACCAAACTTTTCCCCAACGTGTTTGCCACGGTGTGCGTGTTCATCCTCGAAAAATAAGGCGCGGCGGTGATTTTTCTCCTCCGTTGTCGCCGGGATGACGGAGGAGGGTAAAGGTGGAGCTTTCCGGCGGGCATGATGACGGTGCCGTGGAGGTGTTGTGAAAAAAGTTTTTTTCATCGTTGCGTTTCTGGCGTTTTCCCTTTTATCCGCCAGGGAGGTGTTTTTTGTTCCCGGCTGGCGTACCGGAAGTTCTGCCCGTGAAGGCTGTGTCCGCATTATGCGCGATATCTGGCCGGGTGTGCCGATAAGTGTCAAGTCGTGGAACAGCCGTGTTCCCTATAAAGAGGCCCGGAACAATGCCGCATCATTCAGCAAAGAGCTTTTCAACGAGATCCGTTCCATGCCGGAATCCCGCCGCCGGGATTTGATTCTGGTCGGACACTCCATCGGTGCCGGGATCGTTCTGGAGGTCATATCGAATCTTGCCGCTGAAAATATGCAGATATTGGAAGCTGCACTGCTGGGAGGTGCTGTTCCGGATGATGATGCCCGGATGTGGGATCTTTTTAAAGTTGTCCGTACCCGGTGTTACGGCGTGGCGTTTGCCGGCGATGCGGTGTTGAAGCTGCTCTATCCGCTCTCCGAATCCGGTTCTCCGTTGGGATTGACCGGGTGGAAGTTCTGCCACCCCCGCTGGGTGGAAACGCGCATCGAACAGAAGTTGAGTTTTTTCAACCATTACGCATATTTGTATCTGGAAGAGTTGGACAGGTTGGTCGATTCATTGCCGCCGCCCCGGGAAATCGTGATTTCAGATGCGGTCGCGCCATACCATTTTGATGAAAATGGGCTGTATTGGCAAAAGGTTGACAACGTTTCCGACTGGGAGCTGCAAAAACATCTTTTTTATCCGGATTTCCGCATCCTTGACCCGGAAAAACGGGTGCGCTACACCGGAAGCGAAGCTCCGGCGCGCAGGACGTTTGCCGATATCGTCCGTCAATTATCTTCGGTTCCGGCGAAGTAAAATCCGGTGTCAGGATAACGTTTGCCCAGTTTTTCAGCACACGTTTTCCCGCCCAGATACGCGCAGGTGGAAAAGATATCCGCATCAAGAGCCGATACCGTGGTCACGGTAACTGCCGGACGCGCTTCGGGTCTGCCGCTTTGCGGGTCGATGATGTGGCCGCACTTTACGCCGTCGAGGATGGTGAAGCGTTCGTAATCTCCGGATGTTGCCACCGCCCGGTCGCCCGGAAGTTTCAATACTTTTTTCAGCAATCTCTCCGGATGTGCCGGGTCTTTGATGCCGACCCGGTAAAACGGTTTTCCCGGCGGCGGTTTCGGCAGAAGTTTCAAATTGCCGCCGAGGTCGATCACGCCGCGGGTCACGCCCTCTTGTATCACTGCCGCCGCTGCCAGATCGGCGGCGTAACCTTTGGCGATGCCGCCCAGATCCAGTGCCATGCCGGGGACGGTGAAGCGGACCGTTTTCGTTTTGCGGTCGAGAGAAAGTTTTTCAAAGCCGACCTTCTTCTTCGCCTGAACGATCGCCTCCTGCGGCGGCAAATGGTTCTGTTTCCGGTAAAATCCCCACAACTCCATCAGCGGTTTGACGGTAATATCAAAACCGGCATACTCCCGGTGTGCTTTTTCTGCGCGTTGCAACAGCTCCCACATCTCAGGCGAACAGGTGAAACCATCGGGGTGCGCCGCCGCCGCGTTGAGACGGGAGAGTTCGCTTTCTTTATCGTAAAGGTTGGCAAGTTTCATCACCGCCGCAAACTTCCGGCTTCCGGCGGTGACGGCACGTTGAAACTCCGCTTCATTTGCGGCATACAAGCTGAATGTCGCCACCGTTCCCATGGTCAGCACCCGGCATTGAAAAAGTTGAAGATTTACTTCACTGCGGTGACGGCTCCGGAATAAAGAAAATGCCGCACCTGCCGGGAGTATTCCCAGCAGTGCGGCAATAATGATACCGGTGACGGTACGCAAGCTCATGGTCAATTTGCTGACTTGCTCACGCTGACAGCGACCGTTTTTCCATTG
This sequence comes from Lentisphaeria bacterium, assembly GCA_017508135.1. Lineage (GTDB taxonomy): Bacteria > Verrucomicrobiota > Lentisphaeria > Victivallales > Victivallaceae > UBA1784. The sequence goes on from JAFVZN010000060.1 coordinate 15,614, forward strand.
ACATCAAGTTCCGTGTCTCCGGCTCCGGAGGTGAACTTGACGGCGAGGACTTCTCCGGTGATGTAATCGTGGAACTGCTCCAGCATGGCGGCGGTGGCATCGTCAGTTTTGTAAGTGACTTCGATGCGGTCGGTGACGTCAAACTTGAGTTCCTTGCGCAAATTCTGGATCTTGCTCACCAGTTCGCGAGCCATACCTTCGGCTTCGAGTTCCGGGGTAAGGGCAGTTTCCAGCGCGATGGTGACACCGTTTTCGCTGGAGGCGACCAGACCGGGGCGTTCTTCGCGGTTGATGACCAGATCGTCAGCGGTGATCTTTTCAACTCTGCCGTCGGCGAGCTGGAGTTCCAGCGCATTGCCGCTGAGGATGCTGCCGATTTCGGAACCGGTCAGCTGGGCGATGCGGGCGGCGGCAACTTTCATCTCTTTGCCGAGTCTGGCACCGAGAGCCTTGAAGTTGGCTTTGCAGCTGCGCTTGATGAGCTGTTCTTCATCGTCGCAGAAATCGACCTTCTTGACGTTGAGTTCATCGGCGATGATCCAGGCGGTCTTTTCCACCATCTCGCGGGCAGCCTTGTCGGGCAGGGCGATGATGGCGCGGGCGAGCGGCTGGCGCACTTTAAGGTTGTTGGCGGTACGGAGGAAACGGCCCTGAGTGACGGCGCACATGGTAAGTTCCATCTGCTTTTCCAGATACTCGTCGCGGCAATCATCCGGCACCGGGAAATCGCAGAGATGGACCGATTCCGGCATCTCTTCCGTGCGGAGCGTGCGATAGATCGCTTCGGTGGTGAACGGGATGAACGGCGCGGCGGTCTTGGCAAAGAGGATCAGCACATAGTGCAGTGTGGCATACGCCTCCTGCTTGTCGCTGTCGCTGGTGCTCTTCCAGAAACGGCGGCGGCTGCGCCGGATGTACCAGTTGGTGAGGTCATCGATGAAACGGGTGAAACGGGTGGCGGCTTTCTGGAGATTGTAGTCATCCATTTCGCGGCGGATCTCTTCGACCATCTGACTGGCGGAGGAGAGTATCCAGCGGTCAAGCACGTTGGAGGGGGTGACCGGCGGTTTGACTTCGCCTTTGGCGGGGGTGTAACCGTCGACGTTGGCGTAGGTGGTGAAGAAACTGAGCGCGTTCCACATCGGGATCATGACTTCGCGCAGGACTTCCCGGACACCGGCTTCGGAGAAGCGCAGGTCTTCGGCGCGCACCACCTGACTGCCCAGCATGAAGAGGCGCAGTGCATCGGCACCGCAGCGGTTGACGACTTCCAGCGGATCGGGGTAGTTTTTCAGACGTTTGGACATCTTTTTGCCGTCTTCGGCAAGGATGAGGCCGTTCACCACCACGTTGCGGTAGGGTGACTGGTCAAAGAGGCAGGTTCCCAGCACCAGCAGAGTGTAGAACCAGCCGCGGGTCTGGTCGAGACCTTCGGCGATGAAGTCGGCGGGGAAGTTCTTTTCAAAACGTTCTTTGTTCTCAAAGGGATAGTGCTGCTGGGCGTAGGGCATGGCACCGGATTCAAACCAGCAGTCCAGCACCTCCGGAGTACGGTGGTAGGTTTTGCCGTCCTTGCGGATGACGATCTTGTCGACAAAGTGTTTATGCAAGTCGGTGACCTTTTC
>JAFVZN010000061.1 GCA_017508135.1 Lentisphaeria bacterium
GGCAGAAAAACATTTGATGCTGTTTGGGCATCTGCATGGTCGGCACCCGACGGATCGGTTGCGATTGCATTGGCAAACGCTTCGCATGCAAAACTTGCACCGGAAATATCCTGTGATCTGTCTGCGTCTGTTCCGGACCACTGTATCATTCGCGACGCTCAGACACGAGCGGTTTTGTATAAGGGCGGAAGTAAAGCGATCCGGTTTCGGGTCACAATGCCGGGATACAGTGTAAAAGTGCTGGAAGTTCTGCCGTTGACAGACAGCAATAAAAAACTTGTGGTCAACAATCCGCTTCCACCGGTCATTGTTGCAGCAGATTATGATTTGGATGAAGCTCTTCCGGGAGAAAAACACACTGTCCGCATCAGCATTGAAAATACCGGCGGCAAATCAATTTCGGGTAATATTGCGCTGATCGCACCGGATGATTCCTGGATCATCACTCCTGACAAAAATTTAAAGTTTTCATTGACAGGAAAGGAAAAAAGAGATTATCTCTTTAATGTTAAGATCCCGCTCAAAAACCTGAAAATCTCAAAGATCATTTACAAGGTCGATGTAACCGGGACAGCGAAACCTCTGACGTTTGAATACCCGATCCGCTTCGGGGTACGGCCTTTGAGCGCACGCAAGCTGTATGAAAAACCGAAATACTCCGTCCGGCGTCTGGCAATGCCCCCCGGACAGCCGCTGCCGGCAGCGATCCCACGGATCACCGGATTGACCTCCCGGATCACGCCCGGGAATCCGGTTCCCCGGGCGGCTGCGGGTGCGGTGTGGAACGAGCGGGGACTGTTTCTGGAGTTTTCGGTCGAAGACGCAAAACACGTTTCTCCGGCGCGCGGCCTCAACGTGTGGCGCGGAGACTGTATCCAGCTGGTCTTCGGTAAATACATGCCGGATCAAGATCATCATCTGTACAGAAACTTTTTCTTCGCATTGATCGACGGCAAACCCGATGTTTCCTCTCCAGAAGATCCGGAAGCCGCCCGTACCGTCACGCTTGATGTCGCCAAAACGGAAGGCAAGATCATCTACCGGGCATATATTCCGGCCAGCGTCACCGGAAAACTGCGTTCCGGCATGAAGATCCCATTGAGTTTCACGGTCAATGAAAACAACGGCAACGGTTTTTCCGGCTGGCTCGAGTGGACTCCTGGCATTTGCAATGGCTTCAACCCGAAAGCGTTCGGCGAGCTGATACTGGAAAAGTAAAAAAATGCAACCGGTGTCCCGGATGAAAATCCGGGGCACGTTTTTTTTCAGCCGCTCTGCCTGCCGTACTTTTCGCGGTAGCGCGAAGGCGGCACTCCCCGGGTGCGCTTGAACTGGCGGCTCAGATAATTGACGTCGTTGAATCCGACGGCGGCGGCGATCTCACCCAAAGATTTCTCCGTGGAGCGCAGCAGAAGAGCCGCTTCATCCAGCCGCAGCCGTAACAGATACTGCAGCGGCGATACTCCCGCAGCGTTTTTGAAATTCCGCATCAGCGATGATTTGGACATGTTGCCGATCCGGCACAGTTTGGCGATGGAAACATCCGCCTTATAGTTTTTGTTGAGATAAGAAATGACTTTCGAGACGGAACTGTAATCAAAAGCTGCGACATGACACTCTGCGGAGCAGTACCGGGCC
>JAFVZN010000011.1 GCA_017508135.1 Lentisphaeria bacterium
AAATCATGGCTGCAAAAATCATCGACGGCAAAGCGATCGCCGCCCAAATCAATCAGGAAACTGCTCAAATCGCCGCAGAACTTGCCAAAAAAGCCGGCAGAAAAGTCGGTCTGGCAGTGGTGCTGGTCGGCGACGACCCCGCAAGCGCCGTTTATGTACGCAACAAAGTCAGAGCATGCGCCGAAACCGGGATCGAATCCCGCATGATCGCCATGCCAAAAGAAAGCACCACTGAAGATGTGCTGAAAGTTATCGCGGAACTCAACGCCGATGATACCATCGACGGTATCCTCGTCCAGTCCCCGCCGCCGCCGCAGGTCGATGAGGCGGCAGTGATCCTCGCCATCGACCCCGACAAAGATGTGGACTGCTTTGCCGAACGGAACGTCGGCAGACTGCTCATCGGTGAAAAATCCGGATTCCACCCCTGCACTCCGTGGGGCGTAATGGAGCTGCTCAAACGTTCCGGTATCGACCCCAAAGGCAAACACGCGGTGGTCATCGGCAGAAGTAATATCGTCGGCAAACCGATGGCGGCGCTTTTGATGCAGAAAGCTGCCGGAGCCAATGCGACAGTCACCGTCGTCCACTCCGGAACTCCCGATATCCGCCGCTACACCCTTGATGCGGATATCCTCGTTGCCGCCATCGGCAAACCGGAGTTCGTCAAAGGCGATATGATAAAAGACGGAGCCGTGGTCATCGACGTCGGCATCAACCGCATTTTCGATGAGGAACTGGGCAAAAACCGGCTGGTCGGCGACGTAAAATACGCTGAAGCGGCGGAAATAGCCTCTTTCATCACTCCCGTTCCCGGCGGAGTCGGTCCCATGACCATCGCCGGACTGCTCCGCAACGCCTGCATCGCATTGCAGCTCAAACTTGAAAAGTAACCGCAGGAGGCAACTTATGTCACGCTTTGCTGAAATCAGCCGCAAAACTGCGGAAACAGATATCACAGTTTCACTCAACCTTGACGGTGAAGGCAAATCTGCCATTTCCACCGGAATACCTTTCATGGATCACATGCTGACACTCTTTGCCAAGCACGGATTTTTCGATTTGAATGTGTCGGCGAAAGGCGATCTTGAAGTCGATTGTCACCATACGATGGAAGATCTGGGAATAGTCATGGGTGAAGTGCTTGCCAAAGCCGCCGGAGACAAAGCCGGTATCCGCCGCTACGGAAACTTTCTGCTGCCGATGGATGAGACACTGGTGATGATCGCGCTCGACCTTTCCGGCAGAGGCGGCTTGTACTACGACGTCATCCCGCCCGCCCAGCAGCTCAACAATATCGACACGCGGCTTTTTCACGAATTTTTTCAAGCATTTGCGGTCAAAAGCGGCTTAAATCTGCATATCCGCATGATCGCCTCGTGCGAAACGCATCACCTTTTTGAAGCGATTTTCAAGGGTCTTGCCAAAGCACTGGATCAGGCACTTTCGTTTGATGAAAGAGTAAAAGGCGTACTTTCCACCAAAGGTGCGCTTGACTAATCGCGTAATCGGGTGTATATTACATTCCGGTCTTACGCGGCGGCTTTTGATGATCGAATGCCGTCCTTCAAATATATCATCGGGAAAACGGGAAAAGAGGTTTCTTATGGCTCAGAGACGAGATATCAACAAGGTTCTCATCATCGGTTCCGGTCCGATCATCATCGGACAGGCGTGTGAATTTGACTATTCCGGCACACAGGCTTGCAAAGCATTGCGTGAAAACGGTTACGAAGTAGTCTTGACCAACTCCAACCCGGCGACGATCATGACCGACCCCGGCATGGCGGATCACACCTATATCGAACCGCTTACTGTGGACAGTCTTGAGCGTATCATTGCCAAAGAGCGTCCCGATGCCCTGCTGCCCAACCTCGGCGGTCAGACCGCGCTCAACCTTGCGATCTCACTCCACGATGCCGGTATTCTGGAAAAATACAATGTCGAAGTCATCGGTGTCGATCTTGAAGCGATCAAACGCGGTGAAGACCGTATCGAATTCAAAAACACGATGAACCGTCTGGGTATCCCGATGGCGAAATCCGAACCCAGCTACTCGGTCGAAGAAGCTGAAAAGATCGCCTCTGAGCTGGGTTATCCCGTTGTTCTGCGCCCTGCCTACACGATGGGCGGAACCGGCGGCGGTATCGTTTACAACGTTGAAGAACTGCGCGAAGTCGTTTCCCGCGGACTTTCGGCAAGTCTTATCAATCAGGTGCTTGTCGAGGAGTGCGTCCTCGGCTGGGAAGAGTTGGAACTGGAAGTCGTCCGCGATGCCAAAGGTCAGAAGATCACCGTCTGCTTTATTGAAAACGTCGATCCGATCGGTGTCCACACCGGTGACAGCTTCTGCGTTGCCCCGATGATGACTATTGCCAAAGAGGTTCAGGAACAGCTTCAGGATTACAGCTACCGCATCATCGACGCCATCGGTGTCACCGGCGGGTGCAACGTCCAGTTCGCCCGCAACCGTGAAGACGGCAGAGTCATCGTTATTGAAATCAATCCGCGTACCAGCCGTTCCAGTGCGCTGGCATCCAAAGCCACCGGATTCCCGATCGCCAGAGTTTCCACCGTGCTTGCCACCGGTGTCACCCTTGACGAAATGCCCTATTACCGCGACGGAACACTGGAAAAATACACACCTTCCGGCGATTTTGTCGTTGCCAAGTTCGCCCGCTGGGCATTTGAGAAGTTCCCGCAGGCAAAAGATGCCCTCGGCACCCAGATGAAGGCTGTCGGCGAAGTTATGAGCATCGGTAAAGACTTCAAAGAAGCGTTCCAGAAAGCTATCCGTTCACTGGAAATCGGCAGAAGCGGTCCCGGCGGAATCCGCAAAATAGAAGCGCTCAGCCTTGACGAACTGCGCCCGCTGGCAGCTTCCCCCTCAAGCGAAAGATTCTTCCACCTTTACGAAGCATTCAAAAAGGGTCTGAGTGTCGAAGAAGCGTTCAAACTGACCAGCATTGCCAAATTCTTCCTCACTGAAATTCAGGAGCTTGCGCTCTTTGAGCTGGAACTTGCCAAATTCACCTGGATGAATCTTCCGGCGGAAATGCTGCTCAAGGCGAAAAAGTTTGCCTTCTCCGATAAATATCTGGCAAAATTCTTCAGCGTTTCCGAAAAGAATGTGCGCGAAAAACGTATCGCACTGGGCTGCGAAGCAAGCTACTGCCGCGTACCGGTTTCCGGTGTTGAAGGTGAAGAAGATTACTACTACTCGACCTACTCCGGCGCCAAAGACGAAGTTCCGGTTTCCGACCGCAAAAAGATCATGGTCCTCGGCGGCGGACCGAACCGTATCGGTCAGGGTATCGAATTTGACTACACCTGTGTCCATGCGGCGTTTGCCCTGCGTGATGCCGGTTATGAATCAGTTCTGGTCAACTGCAACCCCGAAACGGTTTCCACCGACTATGACACCAGTGACAAGCTCTATTTTGAACCGCTGACCACTGAAGATGTTCTGGGTATCTACAACAAGGAAAAACCCGCCGGTGTGATCGTCCAGTTCGGCGGTCAGACTCCGCTCAATATCGCTCAGGAACTCAAAGATGCCGGAGTCACAATCGTCGGGACCCAGCCCGAAGGTATCCGTCTGGCGGAAGACCGTGAATACTTCCGCGAAAGAATGATTGCCCTCAAGGTCAATCAGCCGGAATCCGGCATTGCCCGTTCACTTGATGAAGCGGTTGCGCTGGGCAGAAAGATCGGTTATCCGGTGATGGTGCGTCCCTCATTCGTGCTGGGCGGCCGCGGAATGGCGGTGCTTTACGATGAAAACACGCTCAAACGCTACGCTGTTGAAGCGATTCAGGTAAGTCCGGAGTATCCGATGCTTATCGACCGTTTCCTCGACCCCGCCATCGAATGTGAAGTCGATGCGATCTGCGACGGCGAAGAGGTTTATATCCCTGCGGTAATGGAACACGTTGAGCTTGCCGGTATCCACTCCGGAGACTCCGCCTGTTCGATCCCGCCGGTGACGCTGGCAAAGAAGCATCTGGATGTCATCGCGGAAAAGGCGGCGGCGATCGCCAGAGACTTCCGCGTGGTAGGTATCCTCAACGTTCAGTTCGCCGTCTGCGAAGATAAAGTGTGGATCATCGAAGCCAACCCGCGTGCATCGCGTACAGTTCCGATCGTTTCCAAAGTCACCGGCGCTCCGATCGCCCGTATTGCGACCAATCTGATGCTGGGCGCCAAACTGAGTGAGTTCAAATCACTGCTGCGCAATCCGCCGACCAAATATTTCGGTGTGAAAGAGGCGGTGTTCCCCTTCAATATGTTCCCGGAAGTTGACCCTGTTCTCGGTCCTGAAATGCGCGCCACCGGCGAAGTCATGGGTCTTGCCCCGACCTTCGGTATGGCGTATTACAAAGCGCAGCAGGCGGCAGGTTCCCAGCTCCCGCTTTCCGGCAAAGTGCTGGTGACAGTGCGCCGCCGCGACCGCGAAGAGATGCTGCCGATCGTCAAAGGTCTGGCGGAAATGGGTTTTGAACTCATAACCACCGAAGGAACCGGTGAGTTCCTCGATGAACACGGTATCAAACACGGCAACGTCTGCAAACTCAATGAAGGCAGACCCAACGTTGCCGATCTCATCCGCAACCGCGAAGTCGCGCTCATCATCAACACCCCGATGGATAAATTGAGCAAGATAGATGACAGCTGCATCCGTATGCTGGCTATCCAGTACAAGATTCCGTACATGACCACGATTGCCGCCGCCAGAGCGACCGAAACCGGTATCCGCGAAGCGCGTCAGGGCAATCCGGTACTCAAATCGCTTCAGGAATATCTGGCGGAGTAACACTGTATGACAGTTACGGTAACAATATTGTCGATAATGCTGGTGATCGTATTGACCGCCGCATTATCGTTTTACCGTAAAATCGAAGAACTGAAGCTCAATCTCAACGATGAAAACCGCGGAAGAACAGAGATCAACAACTTTCTTTCCCGTTTCTCATCAAGCATAAACTGTGATGACGGTATCGACAGTGTGATGCACTCGATGGCGGAAAATCTGCGTTTGCAGATCGAAGCGGGTTCCGTTGCGGTTTACGGATTGGAAAATCATAAACTTGTTCCGCTCGGTGTCGCAGGCGAATATCCGCTGACAACGGGGGACTATATCGGCCTTGCCCACCATCAGCAGCTGGACAGACTGCGCACACAGGAGATAGTTGAAGGCTCCGGATTCATCGGTTCCATTGCCCGTTCCCATCATGGTGAACTGATTCCGCTGGCGAGTATGGACGACCGTTTTTCAACTTATCCGGCGTGGAAGGTTCTGGGCAGTATCATTGCCGTTCCGATGATAAAAGACGGAGTCGTGTACGGAGTGATCTGTGCCGTTGACAACAAGATGCTTGAAGGCAAACCCTTTTCCGTCGCCCAGATGAACAGGATGCAATCCTTTTCCGGTCAGATACTCATGGCACGCCAGCTGGTCGACACCTACGAACAGCTCCGGCGGCGTGAAAGATTGGTGCAGGAAGTGGATTTTGTCCGCAGTTTCCAGAACTCCCTGCTGCCGCCGTCGACATATTCACTCGGTGATTTTCATGTATTTGCCCACACGACCAGTGCCAAAGAGGTCAACGGTGACTTTTTCGATATCGTGGAAATAGATGAAGACCGTATTCTGGTAATGGTCGGCGACTCCTGCGGCAAAGGAATGCCCGCATGTATTCTCGGCTCAATGGCACGCAGTTTTGCCCGCGCGATAGCAAGACAGTTCACGACACTGACGGAGTTTTTGCAGATGATGAACTCCAACTTGCAGCGCGACTCCGATGCGGCCCGGTACATAACTCTCGGCTGCTGCCTGATCGACAAAAAGCGGGCGCTGCTGGAGTTCGGCAGAGCCGGACATACCGAAATGATAATGCACGTCCACGACCACTTGCGCCGTCTTTCCCCTCATGGAACCGCACTGGGACTGCTGCCGGATGATCTGGCGGAGTTTGAAACTATCTGCCTTGCCATAGATCACGGTACGACGATCATGCTCTATTCGGACGGATTGAACGAAGCGCTTGACCATGACCACAATGAATTCGGCACGGAAAGACTTGCCAACGCCTTCCATGTGGCGTGTGACAAACGTGACACACCGTCGGAGATCATCGACGATGTTATGGAAGTTGTCCACCACTTCGAATTTGAACAGAACGACGACCAGACCATAGTGCTTATCCACCGCGACTGACCGCCGGAATAGAGGACAGAGTGCTTTCTGCAAACCGGTTTTACTGAATTATTTTGCGCTCGTGTTCCGCCTGAATGTTGCGGCGGAACTGTGCGGGAGTTATTCCGCAGTGTTTGCGGAACATTTTTATGAAGTAAGAGGCATCGAAAAAACCGGTGCGTACAGCGATCTCATCAATGCTCATTGCGGAGTGTTCAAGTTCGTAACAGGCGCGTTCAAGCCGCCGGTTGCAGATGTATTCAGACAGACCGATGCCAAGTTCCTTGCGGAAAAGTTTGCCGAAGTAATCCGGAGCATAACCGGAAATTTCCGCCAGATGTTTCATGGAAAGTTTGGCATTGAGATTGTCGGTTATGTAGCTTAAAACCTTGCCGAGATGCTTCTGGGCATGGCTGGCACGGATCCCCGGAGAAAGCACCGCATTGCGCAGAATGAAGATCAGCAGGTCGATAAAAAGGGCGCGGGCGCGGAGCATGTTGAAGGGACGGTCAGTATTCAGCTCCTCATTGAGTTCATCCAGCAGGAAAGAAATTTTTTTCTGCAAATGCGGACCGAAAGTGTATTTGTCAAGCATCTGTTCCGGATCGTTTCCGCTGAAGTAGCGGAAAAGCTCGATTTCATCATCTCGGAAGATGTTTTTGTCAAACAGGCAGTTGACGTAACAGAGATCGCCGTCGCTGTGATACTCGTGTGTGGCACCGACCGGTATCATGTAAAGATCCCCGGTCAGCATCGGGTGGACAATACCGTTGACCGCACACCACCCGGCACCGTGACAGATATAAACCAGTTCCACCGCGTTATGACGGTGGATAACCTGACAGCTGGGCAGTTTGAGTTTCTGCACCACCAGCGGCAGATCGGTTGCGGCAAGTTCTTCAAGTTTGTATTCAAGCATCGTTACAATTTTCCCGTTTTACAACTGCATCTTTTGATAAAGTAATATCTATTATCAAATTTTTCAAGTACATGCAGTTGAATTTATATGCGAATGGTAGTATTTTATATATTGACAAAGTATGTCAAATTCAAGCATAAGGAATAAAATCATGATCCTGCAAGGTGTTTACACAGCGTTGGCGACTCCGTTCCGCAACGGCAAAGTCGATTATCAGGCATTTGAAGCTCTTTTGGAAAGACAGATCGCGGGCAAAGTCGCGGGTGTGGTTCCTGTCGGTACCACCGGAGAATCCCCGACCCTTTCCAATGAAGAACATATTGAAGTCATTGCCCGTACCGTTGAGATCGTCAACGGCCGCTGTCAGGTCATTGCCGGAACCGGGGCAAACTCCACTGAAGAGGCGATCCATCTGACAACGGAAGCCAAAGCCGCCGGTGCCGATGCCACACTTCAGGTCACCCCCTACTACAACAAACCGACTCAGGAGGGCATCTACCGCCACTTTTCCGTCATCGCTGAAAAAACTCAGCTGCCGGTGGTGCTTTACAATGTCCCCGGACGTGCCGGAGTTCCCATTGCGATTGAGACCATTGCCCGTCTGGCGGCGAATCCGCTGATGGCGGCGGTCAAGGAAGCCGGCGGCAGTGTCGATCGCGTATCGGCGATCAAAGATGTCTGTGATATCACCGTTTTGAGCGGCGATGATTCACTTACACTGCCGATGATGGCAGTCGGTGCATCCGGTATCATCAGTGTTGCATCGAACATTATTCCCGGCGAACTTTCTGAAATGGTGGCTCTGGCGCTCAAAGGCGACTTTGCCGGTGCGCAGGCGTATCACAAAAAATATTATGCCCTCTTCCGTGATCTGTTCATTGAAAGCAATCCCATTCCGGTCAAAGCGGCGATGGCGCTGCGCGGAGAGATCGCCTGTGAATACCGCCTGCCGCTCTGTGAAATGAGCGCGGCTCATCTGGAAACCCTCACTGCCACACTGAAAAAGTGCGGCGCGCTCTGAGTGATATAAAAGACTTTTATCCGGCACTTTGGCGGAGTGTTCCGTCAAAGTGTTCCGTGGGGGATTTTTCATGTTTCTGAAGATTCTGGCTTATTTTGTTCCGTTCGCTATAAACTTTCTCAGCGGCGGATTCTTTTTCATCACCAGCTACCGTTTTGCCGAAGCATCGGCTCCGGGTATCGTAGTAGGTTCAGCCACCGCCGCGTGGGGAATAGCATATTGTGCGATCACCGCGATCGTCGGCAAGCTGGTCAAGAGTGCCAATGCGCTGAAATTCATTCTTGCCGGCGGTGTCATGCTGATGATAACCGCACTGGGATTCATCATTTTCAACGGATTGTATACCCAGTTCGTCTGGCTGGTCTGTGCCGGAACCGGAGCGGCGATGTTCTGTACCCCGTTCCAGCTTCTTGCCAAAGAAATAGAATCCGGCGGCAAGACTCCGGGAACCGTTAAAGCGACCTCGTTTTACACCCTGACGTGGAGTACCGGTATCGCCACCGGTCCGCTGGCGTTTGCCCGTCTTTCTGTAAGAAACGGATTCATCATCACCTTCATTCTGGCACTTGCCGTGACGGTGAGCGTGATAATCATTGCCAAACTGCTCAAAAACAGAAAACAAATCAGCAATGCCGCGGCAGACGAAACCGTTTCAGAAGAAAAAGGAGTACAGCTTTTCTCTGAAAAAGATTACAATAAACTTGCCATTCTCGGCTGGATCGTCGGCGGTCTGGGAACGATAACGGTGTGCCAGATCCGCGCAATGTGGCCCAAACACGGAGCTTTTCTGGAAATATCCAAAGACCATATCGCCTACATTCTTGCTTTGCTGAGCTATGTGCAGGCATTCACGGCACTGCTGCTCTGCCGGAGCAAAAGCTGGATGTGGCGCAAGGTTCCCGCGTTGCTGATGACCGTTCCGGCACTATTGTCACTGCTGCTTTTTGCGTGGTCTGCCACCTTGACAAACTTCTACATTGCGGCGGTTATTTACGGAATATACAGCGGAACATTCTACTTCTATCTGGTCTATCACTCCCTTGCCCATCCCACCCGCAGCCGCTTTTTTGTGGCGGGCAATGAGGTTATAGTCGGCATCGTGAATCTGCTTTCTCCGGTCATCGGCGGCGTGATCGCGGATAAATCCGGATTCACCGGTTCGCCGTTCCTTTTTGCGATTGTAATGGCTCTGACGGCATTCGCCGCCCAGATGGTGATACTCAACTTGATCAAACAGCCAACGGTGGAACAATGAAAATCGGTGATTTGCGGCAGAGATTGTTAAAGGATATCCTGATTTTTGACGGTGGATTCGGCAGCGAGCTTTACCGTAAAAACTTTTTTGTCAACACCTCATACGACGACCTCTGCCTTTCCGCTCCGGCGCCGGTGACTGCCATTCATCAGGCCTATGCGGAAGCGGGTGCGGAGGTGCTGACGACCAACACTTACAATGCCAATGCGCTTGCACTTCAGCAGTTCGGTATTGCCGACCGGACAAAAAAAATCAATCAGGCGGCAGTGGCGATCGCCAGAAAAGCCGCCGCCGGAAAGCCGGAAATACTTATTGCCGGTTCCATCGGTCCGGCGAAAGCGAAAACTGCCGCCGCCATTGCAGAACAGGCGGAAATACTGCGGGATTCCGGAGCGGATTTTCTGATTTTTGAATCAATATCCTCTATGGAGGAGTTGGCAAGTGCCGTCAATGCGTTTCCGGGAGAGATCCCCTGTGTAACGAGCTTTGTCCTGAATGATGATGCCCTGCTCAGTGACGGCGGAACTTTTGAAGATATCCTTGCTCAACTGGCAAACGCCCCTTATGCTCCGGATGCGATCGGAATAAACTGCGGCAACGGTCCGGAAACGACCTTGAATGCTCTGGAAAAAATCATCCGCAAAAGCGATTATCCCGTAATCACCCAGCCCGGTTCAGGTATTCCCCGGAGTGTGGACAACCGTTTTATGCAGATGACGACTCCGGAATACTTCACCACCTATTCGATGCGTTACCTGAACCTCGGCGCCAGAGGACTCGGCGGCTGCTGCGGGATCACTCCGGAACACATAGCAGATATGGTGCGTTCACTCAAACCGCTTGCCGCCGGAGCCGCAAAAGAGATGCCGGCAGTGGAAGTAAAGGATGTTGAGGAACTGGAACCGGTGGAACTGGCAAAAAAGAGTTCCTTCGGTGAAAAACTTGCCGCCGGAAAATTCGTCAAACTCATAGAGCTTACTCCGCCCAAAGGATTCGACCTCACCGCGACCGTGGAAAAGGCAAAAATCTGTGCCGCCGCGGGCGTGGATGCGATAAATATTCCCGATGGTCCGCGGGCAAGCTGCCGCATTTCCCAGATAATCACCGCAATCGAAATTCAGGAAAAAGCGGGCATTGAAACGATAATCCACTGCTGTGCCAGAGACCGCAACCTTATCAGTCTGCAATCAATGATCCTCGGCTGTATGGCGAAAAAACTCAACAATATCCTCTATATCACCGGAGACCCGCCGAAACTCGGGGATTATCCTTTCAGTTCCGGAGTGTTCGACGTCGACTCCATCGGCATGGTGAAACTTCAGAACCGCCTCAACCGCGGCATTGATGCCGGAGGTATGCCGCTGGGCAACGGAGTGCAGACCGCGATCGTTGCCGGTGTCGGCGCCGATCCCAATGCGATAGATATGCAACGGGAGTACCGCCGTCTTGAAGAAAAGATCGCCGCCGGAGCGGAGTTTATCATCACCCAGCCGGTATTCGACCCGCCGACACTGCTGAAATTTCTGCGGGAAGTCCGCAAAAACTTCGGAGTTCCCGTCATCGCGGGGGTGTGGCCGTTTGCCAGTTACCGCAACGCGCTTTTTATGAAAAACGAGGTTCCGGGAGTTATCGTGCCGGAGTGGATAATGGAAGCAATGGAAAAAGCCGGCGACAAAGAGGCGCAGAAAGCCGAAGGTATCCGCATTGCCCGTACCATTCTTGAGGAGATCCGTCCGGAAATCAACGGCGTTGCCACCAGTGCGCCGTTCGGTAATGTTCATACTGCGCTGTCTATTTTTTGAAAATCAGCATGTCCGGAACTTGATTTTGGTCTTTCAGCAGTATATATTACTCTTACAGCAGTGTTGCTGTAAATAAAAAAAAGGAGAGCATTGAAAATGAAAAAAATCGTCCCCGTTACCCTGCTGGTCTTTGCCGTGATGCTGAACCTTGCCGCCGGTGATACGCAGTGGTTCACCAAAAAACTCCCGGTCCAGCTTACCAATGCTGAAAGTAAAATGATTCCTGCCGATACGCTCAAAGGCAAGATCACTGCGGTATATTTTTCCGCCTCATGGTGTCCGCCGTGCAGAGCGTTCACCCCGAAACTGGTGGAGTTTTACAATCAGGTGAAGGATAAAGGAAATTTTGAATTGATCTTCGTCAGCTGTGACCGCGACAAAAACGCGATGATGGATTACATGAAAAAGTACAATATGCCGTTTTTGGCGGCACCGCACCGCGACCCGGTTGCTCAGGCGCTGATGCGTGATCTGGGAGTCAGAGGCATTCCGACTCTGGCGGTATTTGCCCCGGATGGCAAACTCATCACCAAAAACGGCAGAAGCGATGTTATGAAAAACGGCGCCAAAGCGCTGGAAAACTGGGAAGCCCAGTGTAAATAAACGCCGCCGCAGGCAGTTTTTTACATTAAAGTTTCAAGAGTTTTTGAGAACTTTTGAAATTGACTCAATGAGGTAATTGCAAAAGTCAATCAAAAAAAGATTGAAAAGAGACCGTTGAGGAGATGAAAGCTGGTAGTTTGATCCGCCGTCGCCCTTCGGGCTATGGCGGGACAAGGGGCGCTGCCCAAAGCGGTAACGCCCGA
>JAFVZN010000012.1 GCA_017508135.1 Lentisphaeria bacterium
GACAAGTCAGACAGGTCGGACAGATTTGGTGTGCCGCTATAATTCAGCGTTCACCCCGGAGCCCGCAGAAAGCGGGTCGTTTGCAGACTGACCTCTGCGGCGGGCGGGCGGTCACGCTCGGTATACCCCCTGCGGCGTGCAGCCGTTATGGGGCGGCACTTTGTCGGACAGGTCAGACAAGTCAGACAGGTCGGACAGATTTGGTGTGCCGCTATAATTCAGCGTTCACCCCGGAGCCCGCAGAAAGCGGGTCGTTTGCAGACTAACCTCTGCGGCGGGCGGGCGGTCACGCTCGGTATACCCGCTGTGGCGTGCAATCCGTCGGGGGGCGGCACTTTGTCGGACAGGTCAGACAAGTCAGACAGGTCGGACAGATTTGGTGTGCCGCGGTGGTTCAGTTCCCAGTCGGGTAAAGCGTTCACCCCAGAGACTGCAGAAAGTGGTCTGTTTCCCCCCCTGCAAAACTGAGTTGCAGAAAACAGTTATTTGGAAAAAAGGCAAAAAAATGGAGGCGTGAATCGGAATCGAACCGATCTGAGCGATTTTGCAGACCGCCGCCTAACCTCTTGGCTATCACGCCTTGCGTATGAAACATAAAATAACCCCTCTTTTGCATTTTGTCAAACGGTTTTTCAAAAAAAATCCGAATTTTTATTTCATGCTTGAAAAAAAATCACAAATCGTGAAAATTTTTGACACAGATTTTACCGTTGGGTTCTTGAAAAAACCTTATATATAAGCTATATTATAGTGATTTTAACCGTCATTTCACAAATGAAAGGATTGAACAATGGCTAAAAAATTCCGGATTGAGATCGCCGCTGACGAATGCAAAGGCTGCTATCGCTGTCTGGCGGTCTGCCCCAAAAAACTTATCGCACGCGGTAAGGAACTGAATATTCAGGGTTATTTTGCCGTCACTGTCGAAAACCCCGATAACTGCATCGGCTGCGGTTCCTGTTTCTATCAATGCCCCGAACCGGGCGCCATCACCATCTATGAGGAGGAGTGATCATGGCTTACAACAAACGTCTCTTGCTCAAAGGCAATGAAGCAGCTGTTTACGGCGCACTGCTCGCCGGATGCGACTGCTATTTCGGTTATCCCATCACTCCCGCCAGCGAGATCGCTCAGGCGGCGGCGCTGCTTTTCCCCAAACTCAACCGCACCTTCGTGCAGGCGGAGTCCGAAATCGGCGCGATCAACATGGTCATCGGCTGTGCCGCTGCCGGCAGACGCACCATGACCGCCAGCAGCGGTCTGGGAATCAGCTTGAAGCAGGAAGGTATGAGCTACCTTGCCGCCTATGAAATGCCCGCCGTCATCGTCGACGTTATGCGCGGCGGTCCGGGACTGGGAAATATCGGTCCGGAACAGTCCGACTACTTCCAGGTCGTCAAAGGCGGCGGTCACGGCAGTTACCGCTGTCTGGTCTTTACTCCGAACTCCGTTCAGGAAATGTGCGACATGGTTTACGAGGCGTTCCCGATGGCGGAAAAATACCGTATGCCCGCTTACGTTCTTACCGACGGTGTCATCGGTCAGATGATGGAAAGTCTGGAACTGCCCGAACCGGTCAAATACGATTATGATCCGGAGTGGAAAATGGGCAGACGTGTCAACGGCGAAGCGAACATTATTTCCAGTATCTACATGGAATACAATGACCTTGAAGCGCTCAACATCCGTCTTCAGGAAAAATATGCGCTCATCCAGAAAACTGAACAGCGCGTTGAAGAGATCGCGGTCGACGATGCGGAACTCGTCCTCGTCGCCTACGGTATCAGCTCCCGCGTTGCGCAGGGTGCGGTGGAAATTCTCCGCGGCGAAGGACTCAAAGTCGGTCTTATCCGTCCGAAGATGGTCTTCCCCTTCCCGCAGGACAGCTTGAAGCGCGCCGCAGAACATGTCAAAGGATTCCTCTGCTGCGAACACTCCGCCGGTCAGCTTATCGAAGATATCCGGCTTACCATTGAATGCAAACGCCCGGTCAAACTCTGCAACCGCATGGGCGGAAATCTGCTCACCGTTGCCGATGTGTGCGACAGTGCGCGTCAGATGATGAAGGAGATATAATCATGAGCGAAAAAGTCAAATTCGGTCGTTCAAAAGTCTTTTTTGACACATTCCACCGCCGTCCCGGCCCGATCAAAAAGAATATGCACTACTGCCCGGGCTGCGGTCACGGCATTTTGCACAAACTTATTGCCGAAGCCATTGAACACTTCGGTATTCAGGAAAATACCACGCTGATCGCCCCGGTCGGCTGTGCCGTCTTCGCCTATTACTACTTCAACGTCGGCAGTATCTCCGTTCCCCACGGCAGAGCGCCCGCCGTCGGTACCGGCGCCGGACGTGCCAATCCGGAATCCTACGTCATCAGCTATCAGGGTGACGGCGACCTTGCCGCCATCGGGTTCAATGAATTTCTTCAGGCTGCCAACCGCGGAGAAAAAATGACGGTCTTCTTCGTCAACAACTCCAACTACGGTATGACCGGCGGTCAGATGGCTCCGACCACCCTGCCCGGACAGAAGACCACCACCAGCCCCTACGGCAGAAATCCGGAAACCGAAGGTTATCCGACTCCGGTCTGCGAGATTGTCAACTCCCTCACTGCCCCGGTTTACATTGAGCGCGTGGCGCTGACCACTCCGGGCAGAGTTGCGGCGGCGAAAAAGGCGGTCTACAAAGGTATCCAGAACCTCAAAGAGCGCAAAGGCTTCTCACTTATCGAAGTCGTTGCCCCCTGCCCGATCAACCTCAAAATGAGCGCCGATCAGGTCAATGAGTTTATCGAAAAACAGATGTTGAACTACTTCCCGCTCGGCTGTCTGCGTGACAAGACTGCGGAAATGCCCGAAGGTCAGCTTCCGCCGCCGGTGATCCGCGATGAGGAAAAAGTCCGTGAGATCCTCTTTCCTCTGCGTAACGAAAATGCCGTTGCGGCGGATTTCCGCAACAGTTCAGCGCTTTTCGATCAGGAACTGCGCGTGAAGATCGGCGGTTTCGGCGGTCAGGGCGTGCTGAGTCTCGGTGTGATGCTTGCAAACATGGCACGTCTGCGCAACTTCAACGTCAGCTGGATGCCTTCCTACGGTCCCGAACAGCGCGGCGGCGCCGCATGCTGTGCCGTCACCGTCAGCCGCAAAGCTATCCCCTCACCGATCATCGACCGCGGAGGAAACCTGCTTATTGCAATGACTCAGGCGGCATTCGACAAATATATCGGTGAACTGCGCGAAGATGGAATCCTCATCTATGACCACACCGCAGTCAAACTGCCGGAACTCCCCGCAACGATGAAGACTTACGGAATCGACGCTCTGGATATTGCCGGAAATCAGCTGGGCAACTCCAAAGTTGCCAACAGCGTGCTTATCGGTGCGCTGGCAGCGGTTCTCGCGGCAAACGGAATGAACGAAGCCGATCAGGCGGATTTCTCCAACGCATTCAAAGAAGCGGTCGAAGAGAAATTCGGCAAAAAACCCGGAGCCGTCGAAGCGAACATCAACGCTTACAACGCCGGTCTGAATGCCTTCAGCAAATAATTCAGCATATAAAGCAAGTGGCTGAGCGCAAAACTTGTGTGTTTTTGCAGGGGTGCTAACGCCGCCCCCTGCACCCCTGGCGCCCGCGCATGCGGGATTTTGTACTGGCAAGTGGTATGCGTGTGTGGTGGTGGTTCGACTCATGTGTCGCAAAGTTTCACCCTCTGC
>JAFVZN010000062.1 GCA_017508135.1 Lentisphaeria bacterium
AGTCGCCGTCAGGCGACACACATCCAGCCCGGCACATAGGCGGCGATATCGCGCCGCTATCCGGGAGTTTTGCGGAGGAGAAGCGAGGGGAGTGTACGACTGTACTCGACCCGAGCGGCGACGATAGCAAGGCTCGCGGGAGCAAGCGAGATCGTCGCCCTTACATAGGCTCGCGGGAGCAAGCGAGATCGTCGCCGCCCCCCTTACGGAAGCCAGAATGCCAGCGTTGCCAGACCGCGCGGGAACATCCGGACGTTGCGGTAACGCTCCTCCAGTGCCACCAGCTGATCGGGATAAAACATAAACGTATACGGCTGATCGTTGTACAGATGCTTTTCGATCTGATGACAGATGGCGATGCGCTTCTTCAAATCAAATTCACCGCGCAGTTCAACGATCAGGCGGTCAACTTCCGGATTTTTGTATCCGACGAAGTTATCGCCATCCTTGATCTGGCTGGAGTGGAATATCTGATACGGATCAGGGTCGATACTGCCGGTCCAACCGAGGTTGCACGCTTCAAAATTGCGCGACATCAGACGTTCAATGTAAACGCTCCACTCCACCGTCTGCAATTTCATATCGATACCGGCGGCGGCAAAAAACTCTTTTATCATCGGCAATATCCGCGCCTGCGTGGCACTTCCGGATATTTGCAGCATGGTGAATTCAAACTTCCTGCCGTCGCGCTCCAATATCCCGTCGCCGTCAGCATCTTTCCATCCCGCTTCACGGAGAAGTTCTTTTGCTCTGGCGACATCATATTTATGGGGAACGAGCGTTTTATCGGCATAGACACTGCCGGGGGCAAACGGACCGTTGGCAAGTTTCCCGCAACCGTGGAGCACCTCCTGCAATATCCGTTCCCGGTCGATCAGCAGTGTCAACGCCAAACGGGTCTTGCTGTCGCGGAAACAGTGTACGGCGGCATTGTAGCCGATGTAATTATATCCGTCGCCGCTGTAACGGTAACGGGATATGGAACCGTCACGGAACTTTTTTTCACCGGCGCGGCGCACCCACTGTTCCGCACTCAGCGCCATCATATTCAGTTTCCCGCCCAGCAGTGCCTGAAGCTGGGTGTTGGGATGCTTGATGATCTGAAACTCCCGCACCTCCACGGACGGCGCGATACCGAGTCCGATACCGAAGAAGCGGGGATTGCGGCGCAGACGTATTTTGCGGTCACGCTCCCAACGTTCCAGATAATACGGTCCGCTGCTGACGATGGTGCGGTTGCGCTTGTGGTCGGTGTTGAAACTTTTTCCGTCAAATTTACCGTCCTTGCAGTAATATTCGCGCTGCATCGGAGTCAGTGCCAGTGTCGACTCCAATGAACCGTAATATGCCCGTTTCCACCGGACGATCAACTCATATTTTCCCGGAGCGGTGACCGTGTCCAAATCTTTATAATAACTGCGCCGCGATGCACAATCCACATCCGGGTTGCGCATTGCTTCCACCGCAAAGACGAAATCATCAGCGGTGATCTCCCGCGCCGGAACTGTTTTCCCGCTGTCCGGGCATACATACTCCTGCCACATGGCATTTTTCCGGAGCTTGATACGGTACTCCAGATGGTCGGCGGAAATCTCCCATGATTCCGCCAGCATCGGCTTGAAGAGTGCCGGATTCATCCAATCCCGCTCCGCAAGCGAGGATGAACACAAGCTCAGAATGGTACTGGCGGAAGCCTCATTAACCGTCAGCGGGTTGAAATTCGGCGCATCTGCCGACAACGGAGAGATCAGTTCGCCGCCGACTTTCGCGTTCCGGTCAAAATATTCGGCATTGGCAGCGCGGCTTTTTCCGGCAAGGTTTTCCGCAGGTGCCGCCGCCGCAGGAGCAGATGGCGTTTCGACCGCAGTTCCCGTTTTCAAATTTTCCAGCACCGCCAGCATCCGCATATTGCTCAGATGGAGCCGGTCAAGGGTTTGTATCATCGTAAAAAACAAATATATGACTGCCACTGCCAATATGATGGCCAACACCCGGAAAAAACGGTCGAAACTGGAATTCACTCGTCACCTCTGCGATATGCGCCAGGTCAACACCGCCCCCAGCGTCTGAAAAATGATATTTGGTATCCACAAGAGATATTGCGGATAAAACTGCGGAAAGTTATCCAAATTCTGACACATGATGATCGACATGAAGAATATGCCTGCCAGCACGACACTGATAAACAGTCCGACACTGGTTTCCCGCCGTCCGGTACGGATGGCAAGCGGCATCCCGAGCAGCAGAAATGCGATCGGTGACAACGCAAAAGCTATACGTTTGTTGAGTTCGATCTCCAAATCAAGTGTCGGCAAATTCAGCCGCTTGAACCGGCGGATCTCGCCAAGCAGATCGGCAAGGCGCATATATTTTGCCCGGGAACTGACTCTGCCGGCGTTGGCTTCCGTTCCGTAATTGAATTTGAACACAAGTTCTTCCGAAAACACCCGGTCAACAGCATCAGAAGATTCACTTCCGCCACTGCCGGCTACGTTGCTGGTCATACAGTTTTTCAGCACAATGGTTATCATCTGGGTCGCATCATCGGCGGTGATTTCCCCACTGTCAGCGGTAACGGTCTGCTCGATGACATTATCCTTTTCCCGCGCTTTGCACAGTAAAATACCCTGCACCAGTTTGTCGCCGATCTTGTTGTCGATATTGACCACGATCAAACTGCCGCCGGACTTCATCACCAGCGGATGACCGGGTTCAAACATTGCCAGCGGACGTTCCAACCCCGCCTGTTCCAGCATCGTGCGGGACTTGCCCAGAAGCGGCGGACCGACTTCGACCTGCAGATAAATGCACACAGCGGTCAGCCCCATGGTTATCAGCAGCAGCGGACTTATGATCTGCAAAATCGAGATCCCGCACGCCCGCATTGCCGTGATCTCGCTGTCGGCGGACATGCGCCCGAAAACCAGCATGACCGCCACCATCACCGCCCACGGCACAGTGAAAGTCAATATCCGCGGCATTATATAAAGCGTATATGTTCCAAAAACCGACAGCGGAATGCCGCGGGAGACAAAATCCAATACCTTGACCAGATTGGCACCGGTCATGGCGAAGGTGAGGATCAGTATCGCCATGAAAAATGCCAACGTAAAACTGCGGACAACGTATCTGTTGAGTATTCTCATTTACCGTACCCGAATCTGTTCTCAAAGGATGTGTATCCCGCGATCTCCTGCACTTCGCCGCGCCGGATAAAGGGATAGTCACACTGATCGAGAATACGTTCTTCGTCGAAGGTACGGCGGAGGATCTTTTCGATACCGGAGACGACGTTGCGTTCGATACCGGTTTCATCGAAGGTCACGGTGCTGATAAGTTCCGCAGGAACATCGATGATGGGCGCACTGTCAAAGACGGCATCGCTGACCAGCGTATGCACGCCCGCCATTTCCGGCGTACAGATAAAGGCATCTTTGCCGTTGATGCGGTCAATAAGCGCATCCCAGATATTCTTCCGGACATTGGCGGCGAACGGGATATCTTCGATCTCTTCACCGGAAGCGTTGTACACTTTCGCGTATGCGGGGGTACAGCGGGCGAAGTCGATATGACCTTTTTCGCACTGGATGACATGCACCGGATGGCTGGAGCAGTTCGCGGCGTGGGTGATGGTGAAAAGGATCTCTTTTCCGCATTCACTTTCGATCCGGATACTGGCGGTGTCGCAGCTCTGGATCTCATTGGCACGCATCATCGCGGCCTGCACCCGCGCCGGACGCACCATTTCATTGAAGCTGCATCCGGAGAAGAAGAGTTGAAGCATCAGGTCATGCGCCAGCGCATTGGTAAAGGGGCTGTCCAACACAGGTACTCCATCGGCACCGACCAAGGCTCCAGCCCATTTGTTACGGGCATAATAAGCAAAATTGCGCGGCCACATCGCATAACATTTAAACTTCTGCGCCTTGCCGATGATGCCGGAGGTCAGGACTTCTTTGACCCGGTGGGTTTCCGGCTGGTACATATTCTGATAACCGACAGCGATGAACTTTCCGCACCGGGCGGCGGCGGCACTCATATCACGCACTTCATCCACGGTGGCGGCAACCGGTTTTTCCACATAGACGTTGAAACCGGCTTCCACGGCGGCGATGCTCATGGGCTTGTGCATGGCGATGCCGGTGGGGATACAGCAAATATCCAATTTTCCGCTGTATTTGGCGATAAGCGTATCGAAATCCGGGAGAATATCGCATCCGATCTCTTTCAAGCGCGCGATCTTGTCCTGCGCCTCATCCGGATTGATAACTACTGCCGCGACCGGCTGAACTCTGCCGGCTTCGTATTCCCGCAACAAATCATTGTAATGAACGGCTCCAAATCCGGTAACACCGACAACTGCTGCTTTTACCATAACGTCTTTTCCTTTTATCTTAAAATTTGGTACATTGGTATATTATTGGTTATACCATATCACGCCAAAGGCTTTTTTTCAAGTTAAAACTGCAAATATTCCCCATTAAACTTGAATATTGTCTTTTTGGAGTTATACTATATCACTGACAAAAACAGAAATCCCGAAAACATGGAGAAGCAAAATATGATCAATATTGCAGTAATCGGTGCCGCCGGACGTATGGGGCGCCGCATCATCGCCAATGCTGTTGAAAGCGGAAACTTTGCCGTGACCGGTGCCGTCGAATGGGACGGCTGCCCGCTCTTGGGACAGGATGCCGGAAGCGTTGCCGGAGTTCAGCCGCTGGGAGTGAATATCTGCGCCTCACTGGAAGAGGTTTTTGCTTCAGCCAAAGTTGATGCCGTCATCGACTTTGCCACCTCCGGTGCCGTGGAGTGTGCCAGAGTTGCCGTTGCCAACAACGCCGCATTCGTCTGCGGTGTCACCGCCATGAGCAATGAAGAGCGCGCAGAACTCAAAGAACTGGGCAAAACCGGTCGCCTCGTCGTCTCCGGCAATATGAGTGTCGGGGTCAACCTCCTCTTTAAACTGGTGAAAGAAGCCGCCCTCGTCCTCGGAGAGAACTTCGATGTTGAGATCGTCGAAATGCACCACAACCAGAAGATCGACGCCCCCAGCGGTACTGCTGTCCGTCTGGGCGAAGTTATCTGCGAAGCGAAAGACTGGGACTACGATGAAGTCGTCCGCAACGGCCGCGCCGGCAAGGTCGGCAAACGTACCAGACATGAGATCGGTATGCACGCCCTGCGCGGCGGTGATGTCGTCGGCGACCACACTGTCATCTTTGCCGCCGGCGGTGAACGTGTGGAACTGACCCACAAAGCCTCCAGCCGCGACACCTTTGCCAAAGGCGCACTGCGGGCGGCAGAGTTTCTGCAGAATGTGCCCAACGGGCTCTACGATATGCAGGACGTATTGAATCTGAAATAATGCGCTTTGAGGAATACCATCCGTCTGAGATCCCGGCAAAGCCCGGGGTATATATGTTCCGTGACCGTTTCGGCAAGGTGATCTATGTCGGCAAGGCGCGGAGTTTGCGGCAGCGGCTGGGCAACTATTTTCAGCCCTCCCGCCGCCGTACCGGAGATGCCAAACTGCGCTCGCTGATAAACTCCATCCACGAGTGGTCATATCAGGTGGTGAACAGCGAGGACGAAGCCCTTATTCTCGAATCCCGGCTGATAAAAGCCTACGCGCCGCACTACAATATCCTGATGCGGGACGATAAACGCTATCTGCTGCTGAAGGTCGATGAAAGCGAAAAGTTTCCCACACTTAAGCTCGCCCGGATACGCAAACCGGACAATGCCCGCTACTTCGGCCCGTTTCCGCACGGTTCCGCCTTGAAGATGACCAGAGAATTTCTCCTTGCCCACTTCGGCTTGCGCGGCTGCCGCGATGATGAACCTACTCCCGAAACAAGAAAACACTGCCTCAAACGGCTGATAAAAGATTGCTGTGCGCCATGTACCGGCAATGTTACCGTTGAAGAGTACCGTACCAAACTCGATCAGGCTCTTGCCGTTCTCAACGGCGATATCGCTCCGCTGCGCGAGGCGATAAAAGCGGAAATGCTTGCCGCTGCCGCCGATCAGAACTTTGAAAAAGCCGCCCGTTTGCGGGATGTTTCATTGAATATCGATGCCGTTTTCGGCAAAAAGAACCGCTCCTTTGACAACCCGTCACTCCCCGATCAGAAAGTTCCCCCCGGCGCGGCGGCGATCAATGCACTCGCCCGCCATCTCGGACTTGCCGCACCTCCGGAAACAGTCATCTGCTTTGATATATCCAACATTCTCGGAACGCTGGCAGTCGCCAGTATGGTGACCTTCACCAACGGCCGCCCGGACCGTCAGGCGTACCGCCGTTTCCGGATAAAAACGGTCATGCAAAGCGACGATTTCGCCATGATGAGCGAGGTGGTGACCCGCCACTTTTCCCGCTTGCTCAATGAAAAACGCCCCCTGCCCGGTCTGGTGGTGGTCGATGGCGGCAAAGGTCAGCTTTCCTCCGCTATCAATGCGCTTATAAAAATAAACTGCCCGCCGCTGCCGATCATCGGACTTGCCGAACGCAACGAGGAAATCTTCCTCCCCGGCCGCAGCGAACCATTGGTTCTTGACCGTCACGATGCCGCCTTGCGGATGCTCCAGGCTCTCCGCGATGAAGCTCATCGTTTCGCCATCACCTATCACCGTTCCCTGCGCGAAAAACGTATCGACACCTCTCTGCTCGATGAGATACCCGGCATCGGCAACGTCCGGAAAATCCAACTGCTGAAAGCCTTCGGCTCAATCAGAAACCTTGCCAAAGCAGATGCCGTCACCATCGCATTGCGCGTTCCCGGCATAGGAAAAGCAACCGCTTCAAAACTCGTTGAAATCTTGAAGCGGAAGTCTTCTGCGCACCCGCCGAAAGGAGATTCGGGAGAGTAGAGCAACCGGCGGCAGATCATGGCTGATACGGGAACGCAAGTTCGCTATGTGGGGGCTCCTTGCCCCCACACCCCCTTGCGTTGGGCTGGCGCACTGCATAGCTCCTCTTGGAGCGGGAGTTTTGTACGGATGTGTACGGGGGAGCTGTTGGAGTCTGTGGCAATGCCAACGGGGTTTATCTATGTACAAGCAACTCAACACTCTCCGAACACATCCGTACAGACCGGTATGCACTCAAGTGGCAGTTGGAACTGGCGACAGCTGCCCCCGGTCCACTCCGCCCGCGCCGAAAAACATAAGCCGCGCAAGCGGCGCACTCCACAACTACCCTGGTCGCCGTCAGGCGACACACACTCCAGCCCGGCTCATAGGCGGTGATATCGCACAGCCGGGCGGGTTTTGCAAGCGAGAAGCGAGGGGAGTGGACTTACGTCCTCGACCCGAGCGGCGAGCGCAGCAAGGCGCGCTCCGGCAAAGCGAGATCAACGCCCCTCCATGGAGCGTACTTACTCGTGCTGGAACACCAGTTCACCGAAAGAGCTGACCGAATGTACCTGACTGCCCGTCCATGAGGAGTGGACATTGTGCTTACCCTTGCCCTGACCGGAACGGCAGCGGTAGAAGGTCGCCTTGACCCGGTTGTTCTGCTCGATGGCAAGTTTGACCGATTTCAGCGGAATGACCGCCACGGCGCGCCATTCATTTTTACCGACCTGAGTTTTCACCTCCCATTTGGTGTTCCAATCGGCATTGGTTCCGATGGCATCATACTTTTTGCCGTGGAAGTTGAACGCCAGATGGTAGTAACCGTCCGTCGGGTTGGCGATGAAAATTTCAGCATGGTCGCCGGAGGGGAAACTTTCCGGAGTGAGCTGGCTCTTGCCGACCAGTTTGCTCTTCTTCGGCATCACGCAGCGGAAACCGACATAAAGCGTTTCGCCGTTGTGGATGACCTTGACCTCCGTCGGTTCGGGTGCTTTGACCGCAGAGTTGCCCATGCGGGTGAAGTCGGAAAGTTTGCCGGCTTTCGCCCACACTCCGGAGTTGAAGTCAAAACCGGGGAAACCCTTTACTTCAGCTTTGGGGACTTTCTGTTCAGCAGCAATACTGCTGTCGGAACACGCCACCCACTTTTCAAAGATACCGGTAAGTTTTTCTATCCACGCTTTGGAACGGGGATCTTTGACCGAAGCGGCAGCTTCTTTCAGTGCGGCACGGCAGGGAGCGACCAGTTTTTTACGCACGACATAGTAACCCATGTCGCGTTTGTAGGTATCATTGAACGATGCCGGGGTGGGATCAAGGAACCAGCTGTCGCGGAGAATCTTGAAGAACTTCTGGATTCCGGGCGCACCTTCGCGGCAAACACGTTTGATGTATTCGTTGCGCAACTCATCCGGGTCCTGCGCGGGGTCCCAATAGAGCTGGTTTATCGTCCAGAATTCCGGTCCTGCCATGGTATAGAAATCATTATCGGAAAATTCATTATTGCCCTTGCGCGGATTATCGATCCAGGAAAGTTCCGGGAACACCATGATAATACCGAGCTTGCTGATAAAACGCAGATCCTGGGCAATGACATTGGCTTGAGCGCGCGGGAACTTGGCGAAACAGTAGTAGTATTCTCTCCAGATGACGTTGGGGCTCATTTCAGCATATCTTTTGGTACGGGCAAGCCATTTGACGTTGCTTTTGCCGTGGAGAGTTTCCTTGTCGTTGCGGACGTAGGGGCAGAAGCTGACTACGATATTTTTGAAAATTTTGACCTTGGGCGGCACTGCAGTGAAGAAATAACCGTAAACCTTTATCTCCAGTTCCGGGTATTTTTCATAAATCTTTTCTGCCACATAGTTCTGGAAAATAAAGTACTGGGTCGAACGGAAGCCTTCATCGGTGTCTTTAAGAACACTGCCGTCCGGGAGCGTGATCGGTTTGTGACATTCGGCGCAGTCACAAACTGACGGAGTATCTTCAATAAGCATATTGACGCGGCCGTAATGTTTGGGAAGTTTGGAAATGATGTCGAGCGACTCTTTGACGAAAACATCCCACATTTTGCGATTGGTGTAGCAGAGCTGAACCCGTCCGGTAGTCCGGCGTTCACCGTTATTGAGCATATAGAATTCGGGATTGGTTTTGGCATATTTCTTCAACGGCAGCCAAATTCTGGTCAGGTTGTGGCCCTGACCGAATTCGAGCAGGAAAGCCTGATCGAGCTGTTCATTAAGACGCTTTTTATCCGGGCGGCGGGCGTGGTTGTTGCAGAGGCGGGAAACGTAGACTTCAAACTCTCTGCTCCAGGAGTTCGCGCTCCAGGAACGGATGCGGAAAACCGGATTGTCGCAATAGCTTTTGACGTTGAGCTTCAAATCCGGGTTGACGGAGTATATCGCCTGCTGACCGAGAGGACGCACCCAGATGAAGTCGGTATGCTTCATAATGAAACGGTGAACGCCGTTGAGCACACCGCGCGGGGTGGTGGCGTAAATGACCACGTTATTGCCGTTGGCGATAACTGCATAGCCGTCATATTTGATCTTGGCAGGACCTCCTTTGGCGAGGAACTTTTTGACCAGCGGGGAATCGACCGTTCCCAGAACAAAGGAAGAAATTTTTCCGCCGGGCATGGTCTGACGGATGGGAACTTGAGCGTTGGTCAGCAACCGGAAATAGTTCTGCAGCTCGCCGGCGGCATATTTCACTGTACGGTGAGCATCCTTGTCGATAACGATCGCGGAAACAGATTTACCGTTGGCGGCGACATTGACCGATGCCGCAGAAAGCACAACCGCGCAAGCGAACATCACAACTGAAAGCAGATACTTCATTTTCCTCCTTTATATTTTACTGGATCTCTTCCACTTTATAGCTTCTGACAAAACCCCACATCATGGTGACGCGCAGCCAGCGGGTATTTGCCGGGGTTTTGAAATTATATATGACCTGCTGATTTTTACCTTTGATCTGGATCTGGGTACGGCTGCCGCGCACGGTAGCTCCTCTGCCGCCGCGGTCGTGGGTATAAAATTCCAATCCGGCGCGCAACGCCCGGGAAACTCCGGTATAACCGTGGACAGTCAAACGGTAACGCCTGCCGCCTTCAACGGGTATGGGGTCGCCGTAGATTTTGCCTTTGCAAACGTCGAACACCGCTTCTCCGCCTTCGCCGGGGGTGATGAAATAATCCCGTATCTGACCGGAAACGCGGTGATCCAGCGGGATGGCGATATTGCTTCCAGCTTCGACCGGAACGATCTTCACATTGCGCACTTCGGCATATTTGGGGACGAGCTTGACCATTTTTATGCCTTCTCCGGCATAAAATTCAATGGCACAAGGGACAAATTCTTTACTGTGGAGATTGAAAAAATTTCCCCGCGCCATACGGACATATTTCCGGTTTTTGCTGTCGGTGAATTGAAGCGACACACCGGGATAATCAAGTTTCACGCCCTGACAGCGGAACTCTTCCGGAAAAATATTTTTGGTCGCCCGCGCTTCAAAGGTGGCGCGGTAACGCTGACGCGGCACCACTTTGTATTTGGCGAACAACGGCAGCATCATACCGCAAAGGCACACCGCTATCAATAATTTTTTCATCATGATTTTTCCGTGCAACAGATCAATCGGCACTCATTTTATTGATAGCCATGTAGATCGGGAAGTTGCGATAGTGCTCTTTCTTCCACGGACTGTAATAGAATTCATCGTTGCTTTCGCTGCGGTTGTGAGCTTCGACGTGACCGTCACCCATCAGACAGTTGCAGTTGAAAGAGGGATGGCGGAACGAAACGGCACACTGTTTGTGTCCGTAGATAAAACGGCCTTCATCATAAAGGGCACCGTTATAATTGTTATGATCGGCAAAGAGCAGCAGCCGCTGCGGTTTTCTGCACTTTTGCACATCATAACGCGGACGGCCGCAAAAAGACGGGTAATTAAGATTGACCAAATCCTGATTTTTCATCTCAACAAATGCCATCGTCACTCCGACATAACTGGTCGAATACATTGACTTGAACGCCTCATTTTCCGTTCCATCCGGACAGGTAAACGGCGTATTAGTCATTATCATACGTCCCTGATTGGCATTCCAGTCGGTACCTTTGGGCAACTTTTTGTACGGACCGTACAATTTATTCAAGATAAACGGCACACCTGCTTTCAAACTGCTGCCGACCTTATTGCAGTCAAGCGGCATATTCTGATAATCCTGCAAATAGAGCTGAACATACTGACCTACCTGCTTTAAATTGCTGGCACAACTGGTCATCTGACCGCGCTTTCTCGCCTGCTGTACTGCCGGAAGCAGTATCGCTGCAAGGATCGCGATGATGGCGATGACAACGAGAAGTTCGATAAGGGTAAAGGGTACACCCTTTACCCGCCGATCGGCGGAAAATTTTGACTTATTCATAACAACACCCTTTCCTTTTAAATTCAACTGTGTTTTACTGTGCAGCAGTATTCTGAACAACGGTATAGATCTTATCTGCGGACGGAGCCGCCCAAACGTAAAGGTTCTTATTGTACAACCGGACATAATTCCGGGTTTCAGCACGTCCGTCCATATAGAGCTGATTGGCACCGCCGGGGTGCGCCTTGTCGTTGAAGATCGCCTGTTCGACGTTGTTCTTCATGGAGAAGAGCCAGGTTTCACCGCCACCGTACTTTCTGCCGGACTTCCATTTTTCGCTCCACAACAAGGTATCTTTGACGGAGACATTGCGCTGGCTGCTCTTTTTATAATAGTTCACATTACCGAGCTGTAATCCTTTGCTGCTCAAGTTCCATGCGCCCAGATACCAGTTGTACGCATAGCTCAGAATGATACGGTAACTGCCGTGATAACCATACGGATAACTCATTGAAGGACAACGCAAAATCGGCACTACACGA
The DNA here is from genome assembly GCA_017508135.1 of Lentisphaeria bacterium. Classification (GTDB taxonomy): domain Bacteria; phylum Verrucomicrobiota; class Lentisphaeria; order Victivallales; family Victivallaceae; genus UBA1784. Next base: position 11,773 of record JAFVZN010000062.1, read on the forward strand.
ACACCGGTCTGTACTGAAGCTCCATATTGAGTCTTTTCGATGGTATACGCAACTTTACGATTGGAGATCAGATAATCAAACCACCGGTTGGAACCGACTCCACCGCTGCTCGAGGTGACAGTCGAATAGTTGTTGAGTATCCACTCGTCATTTTCCGACTGGTACTCCGTCCACGGCACATAGAGCTGCTTCAAATTGTTCAAACAACCGGTACTCTGACCGCGCCGCCGTGCCTGCTGCAATGCCGGAAGCAAAATAGCCGCAAGGATCGCGATTATGGCTATGACCACAAGAAGTTCGATAAGGGTAAAGGGGACACCCTTTACCCGCCGATCGGCGGAAAAACAGAATTTGTCAACCATTGAAGTGCAGGTCCTTTATTTGACAGATTTAAATATGCCTCGTCTATAAAATAGCACACACATCACTGTTTGTCAAGCAATTCCGCAATATTTCGTCCCCGGAAGTTTTACCACATAAGTTCTTTAAGTTCTTTATCTTTCAGCCATGAGACCGGCAGATAACGTCCGGAAGTACCGCTGTCAACACCGTAGAAAAATCTCTGCCCGTTGACATGTCCGTCCGCAAACGCCATATTGGCATTCACACCGTGCGCGCCCTTGGTTCCGGTACTGGTTCCGGCACTGGGTCCGATCCATGAAAACGCCTGCGCCGCACCTTTGGAACTGTCACCATCAGTACTGTATTGACCGCGCGCCGTCTGCGCGGAACCGGGGGAAACCCAGTCATCGCAAAGCAGCAACGCTCTGGAAGCGTTATTGATCTGACTGATCTTTACCAGCGAAACTGACGGTGTCGCCAGACTGCCGATATTGGTACGCGGATTGAAGATGAAGTTATATGCATAGCAGTTTCTGATGGCAAATGCATTATAGCGTATTCCCGCATTTTTTGCTCTGGCAGTCGGACACTCCAGAAGCGGAGTTTTAAAACCGCTGGTCGTACCTTTATACATTCCCGCTTCGGCTTTGAGACTTCCGCCCCAATAGGTATCTTTACAGGCATTTTCCGCCCAGTTTTTGGAGTTGGATGCCGCCGGCCAGCCTTTACCATTCAAAAGGCTCGGGTAAAGCTGGTCATCAAAGTCATTGCTGTACTGCGCCCACTTCTGCGCAAACTGTTTGATATTGTTGATACAGCCGCTGGACTGTCCCCGCGCCCGCGCACTCTGCAACGCCGGAAGCAATATTGCCGCCAGAATGGCGATTATCGCTATGACAACGAGAAGTTCTATAAGAGTGAAGCGTACCCGCTTCACTCCACCATGGTGGAGTTTTTTGTTCATGTTATCAAATCCTTGTTTTTATGGAAAATCATACCGGATTCTTATTATACCCATTTTTTTCATTTTTGCAAGTACTTTTCTGATTTTTTGCAAAAAAATTTTTTTCACCTCTTGAAAATTTCCTCTTTTGCGGTATCTTTAACCGGGATCGTTTATACACAACCAACATCACAACAGGAGTTTTTTTATTATGAGCAACTTTGAATTCGGTTTTGCCAAAGAGGATATCACCCCCAAACGCGGACTTCCCCTCGCCGGTTACTTCAATTTACGCCCCAACCGCGGTGCGCTCGACCGCCTCGCCATCAAGGCCGCCGTCTTCCGCGAAAACGGTGTCTATACCGCGATCGTCTCCTATGACCTCTGCCTCTTTTATTCCTCTTTCTGCCACGACATCGATGCGATGCTCGCCGCCGAAAATTCCCCGCTCGCCGGAAATGTCCTCTACTGCGCCACTCATACCCACACCGGCCCCTATGTGGTGAGCTTCTTCGGTCACCCCTGCGATGAAGAGTATGTGGCTTCCGTCAAAGCCAAAACCGTCGCCGCCCTCCGCGATGCCCTCGCCTCCCTCGCTCCGGCAGAACTTTACGCCACAGAAACCGAGTGCACCACCATCGCTTTCAACCGCCGCTACATCATGAAAAACGGCAAAACTCTGACCAACCCCGGAAAACTCAACCCCGAGATCGACCACCCCGAAGGCGGTATCGATCCCAAAATCCTGATGCTCGAAGTCCGGCAGGATAACCGCCCAGCCCTGCTCATTGCCAACATCTCCAACCACACCGACACCATCGGCGGCGATATGGTTTCCGCCGACTGGCCCGGACGTATGGAGACGGAGATCCAGCAGTATGCCGGTTACGACATCCCCGTCATGACCGTCATCGCCCCCCAGGGCAACATCAACCACTTCGACGTTTCCACCCCCGCCGACCAGACCAGCTATGCCGAAGCCAAACGCATCGGCAAAGCCTATGCCAACGCGATCATCTCTGCGCTTTACCGTTTGCAGAAGGTCGAAAATACTGCCATCACCGTCAAGCGCACCACCTTTGAAGCTCCCTACCTGCAGCTCACGGACGAAGAGTACGCCGAAGCCAAGCGTGTCTATGAAGAAAACAAAGATGCGGTCATGGAACCCGGCCGCGACCTCACCAGCGAAGATATCGCCCGGGGCGTTCCCGCCGTCAAAAAACTCTTTGCTGAAAAAGCGATCGACTGCCGCGAAAATCCCATCCCCGGCAAACGTATCGAAGACCAGATGGCGATCACTTTCGGTCCCGATATCGCTTTCGTCTCCCTTCCGGCGGAACCCTTTGTCGAAATCGGTTACGCCATCCGCAACGCTTCCAAGTACCGCTACACCTTTATTGCGGCGTTGGGAATGGGTGAAGTCGGTTACGTCGGACTTTCCAACCACTACGGCAACGGCGGTTATGAAACCAGCCCCAGCCGCGGTCTTGCCGACCGTACCGTCGGCGACACCATGATCGCCAGTGCAGCCGCGCTGTTGAAGTAACATTGACTGCGCCGGGCTGCTCCGGTGCAAAAGTTCAGGCAGTTACCCGGCCCGGGTAACTGCCTTAATTTTTTTGCCGTTAAAGACTATTTTCCAAAAATTGAATTCAAGTCCTTACACAACCGGGATTCCCACTCCCTGCTGGTCAATTCCACATCCAGCGTGTGCGTCAACGTCAGCCGGTTGGAAAAGTAAAAGTATGATGCCGCAAGCAGCGTATACAGCCAGCTTTCAAAGGAACACTCCCGGATACAGCCGCGCCCGACCGCCATTTCAAAAATGGTACGCAATGTGCGGTTTTCATTCTTCCGCGCCTGATTCAGCGATGCCACCCCTGCCCCCTCCAGATTTGCCCAGGAGAGCAGCCGCCAGAACGCCGGGTGTTCCGCGTGGACACGGATAAAGTTTCTCAACATTATCCCGGTCATATTTTCCAAATCTGCCTCTGCGGCTCTGACACTTTGTGCGGAAAAGAGTTCCACCTGCTGAAACACCGCCAGCAACGCCGCTTCAAACAACCCCATCTTGGAGCCGTAGTAAGCGTATATCCGCTGTTTGTTGACTCCGGCGGCGGCGGCGATCTCATCAACGGTCGCTCCGTTGAGACCGTTTTCGGAAAATACCATCACTGCCGCATCCAATATCCGCTGACGGGTTTCCACTGCCCGCTGCTGCATTTTCAGTCACTCAGCCACGTTTCCAGATTGGCGCGTACAAACTCATCATCGTGCAGATGCGGATAGGCATCATGCACCCGGGTGATCTCCTCACTCTGTCCGGGGGAAAGCACCTCCGCCGGATTGAGACACCACGTTCCCTGCAGCAATCCCTGACGGCGCAACACTTCATGGATGCCGGGAATACATCCGGCAAACCGGTTGCGGGGGTCGAAAAATGCCGCGTTGCAGTCGGTTATCTGCACATTGCGGGTCAAGAGTTCCGCCGGAACATCCCGCCCGGAATCCACGATGGCGCGGATCTCTTCCAGAAGTTCGACCGCTTTGCGCGTCCAACAGCACCAGTGTCCGAGCAAGCCGCCTTTGATCTGTATTTTACGTCCGGCAAATTCGTATGTTGTCAGCAAATCAACGGCAATATTGTCATCGTTTCCAGTGTAAAGCGTGATATCTTTTCCCGATTCCGCGACCGCCCGCACCACATCCAGTGTGCAGTAACGGTTGAACGGTGCCATCTTTATTGCCACCACATTGTCGATTTCAGCAAACTCCCGCCAGAACTCATAGGGCAGTATCCTGCCGCCGACACTGGGTTGAAGATAAAATCCGATGACCGGCATCACCTGCGCCACTTTGCGGCAATGTTCCAGCATCTCCTCCACACTGCTGTCAGCGAAAGCACTCATACTCAGCAATCCGGCATCATAACCGCAACTTGCGGCGAACTCCGCTTCGTACAACGCCTGTTCCGTTCTGCCGCAGATGCCGTTGACTTTCATGATCTTCTTCCCGGTACGCTCCGACCACTCATCAATAAATCCCGCCGTCTGCTTCAACACCGGCTCAAAAAGTGCGATCTCCGGCTTGCGGATCTCAAACTGGGTCGAATGCACCCCGACCGCGATACCGCCGACACCGGCATCCATATAATAACGGCACAGCGCGCGCTGGTAGCGGGGAGAAAATTTCCGGTTCTCATCCAGAGCCAGCGGCTGCGCGGGAATAACGGTTCCTTTACGCAGTGCGGCAAGGACATTCACGTCGATATCTGATATCTTCTTCATCTTTCAAAACTTTCCATCGTTGACTTCAAAATGGGTGGGCTTACCGATCGAAACTCCGCCGGAGGCAAGCCAGTGCGCCTGCCAGATCACCAATTGTTCCAGAGAGACCCGGGGATAACCGAAGATGCGGCACATCCGCGAAGCATCGTTGAGATAACCGCGCGTACCGGAAACTCCTTTGAAGGTCACCTCTTTGCCCATGATCTTTCCCATGACGTGCGCACACTTTTCCACTGAGGCGGTTTCGGGACCTGTTACATTGAGAACCGCGCAGGGAGAGTCGCACAACTCCAGCGACCGGAGCGCGGCAGCGGTGGCATCCCCCTGCCAGATGGCGTTGAAGTAACCGACCGTATTATCCACCGGACGGCCTTCTTTGATGCACATGGCGATATCATGCAGTACACCGTAACGCAGGTCGATGGAGTAATTCAATCGGAACAGCAGCACGGGTGTGCCGTTCTTTTTGGAATAATATTGAAATATCCGTTCCCGTCCGAGGCAGGATTGGGAATATTCCCCCACCGGAGCCGGAGCGACACTTTCATCACAGCCGCAACTTTGGATATCGGCTATCGGATAAACACACCCGGTGGAAAATGCCACGATACGGCTGTCGGCAAAGCGTTCCGCCACATTCGCCGGAGCCAGAATATTCATCGCCCAGGTCAACTCTTCACTTCCGCCGGTACCGAACTTTCGTCCAGCCATGAAGATGATGTTTTTAACTTCGGGCAGTGCCGCCACCGCCTGACGGTCCATCAGATCGCATGCGATGGTTTCCACTCCGTAACTTTCCAGTTTTTCCCGTTCCGCCGGAGCGGAGAAGCGCGCCACGCCGTAAACCTTTTTTTCAACTCCGGCGGCACGGATCGCCTCCACCGCCTGATGCGCCATGGAAACGCCCATTTTTCCGGCAACACCGAGGATCATGATATCCCCGTCGATGCGCCGCATCATATCGACCAGCTCTTCCGGCGGCAAAGCCAGAAGAGCTTCCAATTCCGCCTGACTGGAAATTTTTTCCGGATAGATCATCTTTACTCTCCCAAGATAATTTTAAGCACAAAAACCAACTGTTCAGTTTCTTTTTATAATTTACACTGCCTTCCATCCATTTTCAAGCCTGTTGTAAAAATATTTGTTACAGCCTTGAAAACAACGGATTCCGGTGATATATTATGAGCACGGATGCTGTTTTATTCTAAATCGGACAAAAAAAAGAGAGGATCATTTATTATGCTCAAAAGAAACCTTTCATCCCTGAACTCAGGGATGAAGTACCGTCGGTACTTCACCTTCACCCTGATCGAACTCCTCGTCGTGATCGCCATCATCGCCATCCTTGCCGCGATACTGCTTCCGGCATTGCAGAGTGCCCGTAACCGCGGAAAATCCTCCACCTGCGTGAACAATCTCAAACAGTTCGCCTCCGCAACACTCATGTACGCCAGCGACTATGACGATATGATGGTTCCCAACTTCTATTATAACGCCACCGACGGTTCCTGGTACTCCATCTTCTACCGGGGCAAGTACGCGCAGGGATTCTTCTCCCGCCGCACCGTCAAAGGTGAAGAGCCGGCGATTCCGATCTGCCCCGGAAGTGAAGCCTACAATGGCAAAATCCAAATTAATTCCGGTGAATACTGGAACATTTATAAAGAAGACGGCAGTGTCAACGGCGAAAGCGGCGGTTACGGACGCGCCCAGTTCACCGGTGGTTACAAGAAGGACGGCACCAACTGGGACGGGCAGAAACTGGTTCACTACCGCTGGGCTTCCAAGAAATGGAACTTCTTTGACTGCACCCACTCCCGCGTTGCCAACTCCATGAACTACTGGTCATACTCAGGTCCCACCAACTCCGGCACGAAAAACCGTATCCTCTGGATCGCCCATCAGCGCGCGATCAACGTCAACTACATCGACGGTCACGTCGATCGCTTCGGCTATATTGCGCACAACGTCAACGTTGCAGTAGTCGATGGAACCAAGATGAACGCTCTGAAATATCATCTGCGCGGCGGCTATTACCGCAGTGCGACACCGGAAATAGGCAACTGAGGTAACGCCACGATGAAACGTTTTCTGCTGACACTTTTCTGCGGCACACTTACCATATCTGCATTCACAGCTCCCGTAAAGAAGAATATCATCCCGGTTCCAAATAAAATCCTCTGGCAGACCCCTGCCGACGATGAGTTTTCCCGCCCGCTCCTCAAACCGGAGTGGCGCGACCTCGTCCTTGCCGCAGTGAACTGGGATCATCCCGGATTGGAAAAGGCTAAAAAACTTTATTCTGCCGGTGATAAACGCGGCGCGGCAAACGAATTTGCCAACTATCTGCGCGCCCGCAAAATCCCCGCCATCTTTGCCGAACGTTTGAAAACTGTCGACAGAAAACGCGCTTACTACGGTGTCAATTACATCTGGACTTACGGTGCCAACAGCCACCAGTTCCCCGATCAGAAGTTCGACTGGTTCTTCAACAAAACCAAAGAGATCCCCGGCATGACCGACTTTGAATGGCATTGGCAGCTCAACCGTATGCGCTGGTTCAAAGAGATGGCTGCCGCGTACCGCCAGAGCAAAGACGACCGCTGGGCGATCGCCTTCGTCCGTCAGCTGCGCTCCTGGGCGGCAGTGTGCGGCGTTCCCCCGGAACGGCACGCCAACGGCAGAGATTCCATCTGGCGCGGCATCGAACAGGGGTTGCGTTTGGGAAGTTTCTGGGCTCCGGCGTTTTACGGCTTTCTGGATGCAAAAGAGTTCACCAATGACGATATCATTCTCTACTGCTATCTCGGACTTATCCAGAGCCGCCATTTGCAGAAATACCCCAACTCCGGCAACATCTACGTCATGGAGATGAACGGCATACTCACTTTCAACTCCATGTTTCCGGAGTTCAAAGAATCCAAAGCCGCCCGCCGTCTGGCGATCGACGGACTTTACACCAATGTCAACAAAATGCTGCTGCCGGACGGTTTTTTGAACGAACTGACCAACAGCTATCACGGAGGCGTTATCAGCGATATGCTGCACGCTTTCAAACTTGCCAACGACTGCGGTGTCGGCGATGAACTGCCCAAAGATTTCATCGCCCTGCTTGAACGCGCTTACGATGCACAGCTGCACATGATGACCCCGGCATTCGATATGCCGCTTACCAACGATTCCCGTCACACCAAACTTTCTGACCGTTTCGATGCGGCAGTAAAACTTTTCCCGCACCGCAAGGATTTCCTCTGGGTACAAAGCAACCGCAAAAAAGGTACTCATCCGCCCTACCTTTCCACCTTCATGCCGTGGGCTGGTTTCGTTATCCTCCGCGAATCTTGGGACAAAGAAGCAAGTTACCTCTGCTTCGACATCGGTCCGCTCGGTATGCGCCACCAGCATCAGGACAAACTCAATATCGCCATCTGGAAAGGACAGGATATGCTCCTTTATGACGATGGCGGCGGAAGTTATGCCCGCAGTATGGTGCGCAAATACACCCTTTCCAGTCTGGCACACAACCTCGTTTCTGTCGATGGTTTATGGCAGTCGACCAGTACCGGAGGGGACAAGTTCCGGATTTTGCGCAAACCATTGAAAGATGTGCTGACCACGGATGGCAAAACCGATTACACCCGCGGCATCTTCGATCAGGGCTGGGGCGGCAAAAGCGGAAACAAAATCGTTCTGCAGGAACGGCAGATCGTCTATCTGCGCCCCAATATCTTCATCGTTCTCGACCGGATGATACCGGTCAATAAAGGCGCAAAAAAACCGCACACCTATCAGGCAAGATGGCACGTCGATACGCTGAAAGTTCTCCCGGCATTGAAAGATCATCCGGCGTTGATAACCACTCCGGAATCAAGCATCAGCCACAACGACAATGAACGCGCCCGCAAAAACCGCAACCGGCTGATCGTTGCGCCGCTGTTCACCCAGGGGGTGAAATCCGACACCGTTTCCGGCAAAGTTCAAGGCAACTGGCCGACTCTCGGCGGCGTTTACGCCGTCCATCCGTACCGCGTTACCACGACCATCACCCACACCACAAACAAGGTCAAAGGCGAACACCGTTTCCTGACCATGTTCGTCACTCTGGGCAACAAGGAGGCAAATCCCCTCAAATCCATCGTTCAAAAAGGTACCGATGGTGCCGATGTCGAATTTACCAACGGCAGTAAAGTTGAAATAAAGATCATCAACAATAAACTCAGTGCAAAATTGATAAAATGAAAAAGTTACTGTTACTCTTCCTGACCGGCGTGTTTTTCATCACCGCCGCCACCGCCGACGAACTGGATTCCCCCATCCTCAAAGAAGAGTGGAGAAACCTGGTCCTGAATGAGATCAACTGGGACTATCCCGGTTTGGAACAGGGGAAAAAACTTTTCCTCGCCGGAGATAAAAAGGGAGCTTCCGCCGCCTTTGTCGCCCATTTGCGCAACAAAAAACAGCCGCAAAATATGCTCGACCGCCTCAATGCAGTCGGTACCGGAAAAGCTGACGAAGGAGCGAATTATATCTGGCGTTACGGAGCCAACAGTCACAAGTTCCCCAACCGGCGGATCGATTGGTTTTACAACAAAACCAAAGATATCCCGGGCATGTTCGACCGCGAGTGGCAGAGCCAGCTTAACCGCATGAACTGGTTCGCAGATATGGCACGGGCATATCAGCGCACCGGTAAAAAGAAGTACGTCAACGCCTTCGTCCGCCAGCTGCGGAACTGGGTGCTGGATTGCCCGCCGCCGCCGGAAGATAAAAGCGGAAATTATGAAAATTCCGCATGGCGCAACATCGATATGGGATTGCGTCTGGGCAGTTACTGGGCTCCGGCGTATGTGGGATTCATCAAAGCTCCCGAATTCACCGATGATGACGTGATGATGTACTGCTATATAAGTCTGGTTCACAGCCGCCGGCTCCACCGTTTCAACTCCTACGGCAACATATTTATTATGGAAATGAACGGACTGTATACCTTCGCCGCTATGTTCCCGGAGTTCAAGAAGGCCGCCGCCAACCGCAAACACGCCGTGGACAACGTTTACAAAAACACGAAGCAGATGTTCCTGCCGGACGGATTCCTCAATGAGCTTACCAACAGCTACCACCGGACCGTGGTGGGATTGATGGTGCAGATGTTCCGCCTCGCCGGAGATTGCGGTTTCGCCGGAGAACTGCCGGAAGATTTTACCACGCAACTGGAACGGGCATACGAAGCATTCGCAAAACTTGCCACTCCGGGATTGGATATGCCGATGACCAACGATTCACGGCACGCGGATGTACCGAAGTTCTTTTCCGGTGCAGTGAAACTGTTCCCGAAAAGAAGCGATTTCCTCTGGTTCAACAGCGCGCGGAAACAGGGAAAAGCTCCGGAATACTGCTCCGTGCTGATGCCGTGGTCAGGACTCGTCGTCATGCGGGAATCGTGGGAACCGAACGCCGCATATCTGATCTTCGATATCGGACCGCTCGGCGTCCGGCACGCACATCAGGATAAACTCAATATAGCTATCTGGAAAGGCAAAGATCAACTGCTGTACGATGACGGCGGCGGAAGTTATGCCCGGAGCAGATACCGGCAGTACACCGTGTCAAGTCTGGCACACAACCTGGTAACCGTCGACGGACTGGGACAGGCGACCGATTCAGCACCGCATTCAAAGTTCCGGAAACTGGCGAAACCGGTGAGCGGAGATTTCAAGAGCGACGGCAAGCAGGATTACGCTCGGGGAGTTTTCGATCAGGGCTGGGGCGGCAGAAGCGGAAACAAAATCGTCCGGCAGGAACGGCAGGTTGTTTATATCCGCCCCAATATCTTTATAGTCCTCGACCGGATGATACCGACGAAACGGGGAGCCAAAAAGCCGCACGCATATCAGGCAAGATGGCACGTCGATACGTTGGAAATGCTGCCGGCACTGCCCGGACATCCGGCGTTGATTTCCACACAGAAACACAGCGCGACCGCGCGGGAAAGAATTTATGCAAACCCGAAAAAACGGAACCGGATAATCGTGGCACCGCTGTTTACCGAAGGGGTGAGCGTGGAACACCAGACCGGCAAAGTCGATGGCAAATGGAACGAACTTGCCGGAGTGTACGCCATCCATCCGTATCGCAAGACGACCACAGTCACGCACAGCCGGAAAGCCGCCCGTGGAGAACAGCGTTTTCTGACCATGTTCATGCCGTTGGATGCGAAAGCGGAAAATCCGTTGAAAGCGATCCGCCAGAATGGTGTCGACGGAGCGGAAGTAGTTTTCAAAGACGGCAGCAAAGTTACGGTGACGATTGTCAACGGCAAACTGTCAGCGCAGTACCAAAAGTGAACATGAAGGGGCTGTTGCAAAACATAAGATTTAGCGACAGCCTCGTTGTTATACCCAAAATACTTGTTAATGTCCCAAATTTTGTGATGGGACGAGTTGTTTGACAAAAGTGCATCTGACCTTTATTTTTTAATAACCACAATAAAAAATAAAGGAAAAGACCAGATGCACAATAAAATTATCACCGAAATGTCTATTTGTCAA
>JAFVZN010000013.1 GCA_017508135.1 Lentisphaeria bacterium
CATGCCACAGAGGGCATCAACCAATATCGGGAACAGAGCTTTTCGTAAAAAGAAAACCCCGGCGGGTGTTACTCCACAGAGGTTTTGCAAAGCTTCTTTTCAAAAGCGTCGATCAAGCCGCGACAACGGAGCGGCGCGACGGTTCGCTTTCTTTGCCTAGCTTTCTTTCTCGTGAAAGAAAGCGTGCGCGACAGTTCGCTTTCTTTGCCGAGCTTTCTTTCTCGTGAAAGAAAGCTTGAATTATTCAGAAAAGTTCCCCTTTGCGTTCAACGACGTCAGACAGTCCCAGTTTCTGCCATGCTTTGGGAGTGGCGACACGTCCGCGTGAAGTGCGGACGAGATAACCGTGCTGAATGAGAAACGGTTCATAGACATCTTCCAGAGAATCTTCATCCTCACCGGTGGAAACCGCGATGTTTTTCAAACCTACCGGTCCGCCGCGGAAGTTGCTGATAATAACTTCAAGTATGCGCAAGTCCATCTCATCCAGTCCGTCGCTGTCGATCTGGAGCATTTCCAAGGCGTTGGCGGCGACCGGACCGGTAATTTCCCCGTCAGCCCGTATCTGGGCGTAGTCACGCGCCCGGCGCAGCAGATTATTGGCAATGCGCGGAGTTCCCCGGCAGCGGGAAGCGATCTGCCGCGCCCCGTCATCGTCCATCGGAACATCAAGGATGGATGCCGAGCGTTTCAGGATCTCCATCAAACTTTCCGTATCGTAATAATCCAGACGCATATTCAGACCGAAGCGCGCCCGCAGCGGAGCGGAGATCATCCCGAGACGGGTCGTGGCTCCGATAAGAGTGAATTTTGGAACATTGAGCCGCACACTGCGTGCTCCGGCCCCCTGCTCCAACATGATATCGATGAAAAAATCCTCCATTGCGCTGTACAAATACTCCTCCACGGTTGCACTCAGGCGATGGATCTCATCAATGAACAGCACGTCACCGGGTTCAAGAGAAGTGAGCAGACCGGCAAGATCCCCGGGTTTTTCAATAGCCGGCCCGCTGGAACTTTTAAGTTTCGTGCCGCGCTCATTGGCAATAATGTAAGCGAGGGTGGTTTTTCCCAGTCCCGGCGGCCCGCAGAGCAGGATATGATCCAATGCCTCGTCGCGCTCTTTGGCGGCACGGACAAATAATTCCAACTGCTCCTTGACTCTTGGCTGACCGGGAAATTCGGCAAATGTCGGCGGCCGCAAAGATGATTCCTTAGTCGGATCACGCCGGTTCAGTGTCGAAGTGATAAAACGTTCTGTCATATTTTCATCAAGATTTAATGTTAGTTCCATAAGCTGCAGATAAATGCTTCAGCCGTCAGTTTTACAAAATTTGGAGTGTTATCTTGTAAAAAAACTTGTTTTTCTGCACTTTTAGTGTTACTTTAATAAAGATAACGCAATTTTGGTCAAATTACCAGTTGCAAAACCGGAAAATCGAAACTTTTTTCAAAAAGTCCGCGTTTCCGGCCGCGCGACACGAACAAAAAAAGGAGATTTACAATGTTCGACTGCAAAATGGCGAAAAAAACAGCGGATACCATCCGCGTGCTTTCCGCAGAAGCGATCCAGAAAGCAAAATCCGGTCACCCCGGCATGCCGCTCGGCTGTGCCGACTACGCGGCAGTGCTGTGGAGCAAATACCTGCGTCATGACCCTGCCACCCCCGGCTGGATCGGCCGCGACCGCTTCATTCTTTCCGCCGGTCACGGTTCCATGCTGATCTACAGCTTGCTCCACCTCTTCAACTACGGTCTGGACATGGAAGAACTTAAAAGCTTCCGTCAGTGGGGCAGCCTGACCCCGGGTCATCCGGAACTCGGTCACACCGACGGTGTGGATATCACCACCGGTCCCCTCGGCAGCGGTTTTGCTTCGGCGGTCGGTATGTCCATTGCCAACCGTTACTTCGCCGCCCGTACCGGTTTGGATAAAACTGATTTCTACGCCAACAAAATTTTCATCATCTCCGGCGACGGCTGTATGATGGAAGGTGCCACCAGCGAAGCGGCTTCTCTGGCAGGTCACTTGAAACTTGATGATCTCATCGTCTTCTACGATGACAACAATATCAGCATCGAAGGTTCCACCGGCATCGCCTTTACCGAGGATGTCGCCGCCCGTTTCGCCGCCTACAACTGGCGCGTCATCCGCTGCGACAATGCCAACGACATCGCCCAGTGCGACGCGGCGCTTGCCGAAGCTGTCAAATCCGACGGCCGTCCGACCATCATCGTCGGCAAAACCCAAATCGGTTTCGGTGCCCCCAACAAGCAGGGCAAAGCCTCATCCCACGGCGAACCGCTCGGTGAAGAGGAGATCGCCGCTCTGCGCGCCAACCTCGGTTACACCGAACCTGCCTTCACCGTCGCTGAAGATGTCAAGGCCTACTGTGCCGCCTGCGTCGCCGAGAGCCAGGCGAAAGCCGCTGAATGGAACGCCAAATTCAAAGCGTTCTGCGATGCCGATGCCGCCGTTGCCGATCTCGTTGACAAATACATCAACCAGACCGTTCCGGAAAACATTCTTGAAGAACTTCTGAAAGTCGCTCCGGTCTCCGAGCCGGTCGCCTCCCGTGCCAGCAGCGGAACGATCCTGCAGAAAGCTGCGGAACTTGTTCCCGCTCTCTTCGGCGGTGCCGCCGACCTTGCGCCCTCAACCAAGAGCAATATCAAAGGCGAAACCGATTTTGCCCCCGGCAACTACGGCGGCAGAAACATTCACTTCGGTGTCCGTGAGCTGGCGATGGGTCTGGCGG
>JAFVZN010000014.1 GCA_017508135.1 Lentisphaeria bacterium
CCGGGTGAAGTACGAGTTCAACAAGTTGGATTTCGCTCCGGAATACGGTTTGTTTATTCCGGCAGAGGTCGTTGACGGAGCGACACTTTATGCTCATTCTGCGGGCAAAAAAGCCCGTCCGGCGGTAAAGATACCCTCCGGAAAGAAGTGGACACTTAAAGATATCGTTTTTCTCGCGGTTGAGAAAGATGGTAAAAAGTTTGCCCTCGACTTTGAATGGACCGGTTCCATGGCGTTTCAGCACTACACTGATGAAGCATGGGCGGCGGTGCTGGAACGCAATGCCGACGGTTTGCGCATCCGGATCCCCCGCCGTTATATCGGCGATCTGGGCGGTGAGTTCAATGCCAGGATCGCGGTTCGTACAGAAGTAACAGACTACATTGCACTGCATGGCAGCTATCAGGCTCACTACAAGCAGAATCTTCCGGTCAGGCACTTTTTCCGTTTTACGCCGAAAAAGGAACGTCCTGAATCAATAGGCGGTGTCGTTTACCGTGATGATGATATCAAGCTCATAAAGAAGCGTTTTTCCAAGGCGGTGCTTGTCCCGGTCACGCGGGGTATCCCGACCAAGTTCGGCGGCGGCGGCTGGAGTGCCGGAAAATATCTGCGTTTCAATGCCAATAAGAGTAAAAATCCGATCTACGCCTATGCGGCAACCGGCGGCTCTCGTGAACAGAGTTTTACGATGAAACTTCCGGACGGATACTATTTCCTCACCTTCATGGTACGGGATGATTCGGTAAAAAAAGCCAAAAGTTATCAGGTCGAAATCAATGGTAAAAAATATACTGTTGAGGTAAAAGGTTCTGTCCCGACAGCCACCCGCTGTGTGGTCAAAGTTTCCGGCGGCGCGCTCCGGATAAATTTTCTCCGTACTTCAAAGCAGTGGCATGTCAGCGCGATTTCAACGGTCTGGCTCTGCGGCATCGGAGATGCTGATATTGATGTAATGAATATGAAAGGGTTTCAGCTGTGAACAGTGACGTGAAAAATTTCCGCAGCCGTAATCCGTTTGAAAATATCAACTGGAACCGTTCGCACCGGGTGATGGGATGTACCCATTTGCACTGCACCGACGATGCTGAATTGCAGGGGCTTTTTGAGGACGGATTGGAGTTTGTCACTCTGTCCAACTATCACCCCTCCGCGCCGTGGTATCCGCTGCGGGAAATAAAAACAGATCAATTCAGAGTAAGTCAGCAAGGCTTCATCAAAAACGGGAAATATTTTGATGAAAAAATAAGCTGGCAGGATGTTCTGCCGGATGAAATCCGTGAACAACTTCCGTCAGAAGCCGGAAAGGCTCTGTTTTCGCATATTCCGGAAAATATTCTGGAAGCTCCCAATGCCGAACACAGCAATTTTTCCGATACCACGCCGCAGCTCCATATCACTGCGCCGGGAACCACCTTTACCAGCGGTCACTTCGATGATCGCGCTGATAAGTGCAGATTGATCGGACGCGGTTTTGCTGCCGGATGCGATCTGCCGTGGCGCGAGGCGTTCAAGCGAATACTTGATACTCTCGTTATCCCCGACGGCGGTGGTATTATCATCAACCATCCGGCGTGGTCGTATCTGCGGCCGGATTTCATCTGCGAAATGCTCGATTTTTCTCCGGAAGTTCTGGGATTGGAGGTCTACAACGGAACCAGCCGCAAAACTTATGCTGATCTCAGCGATCCACTGTGGGATGCAGTGCTTGCCACCGGACGGCAGTGTTACGGTTTCTGCGCGGTCGATCACCTTAAAAACGGCGCGTGGAACGGCAGAAGTGTTATTCTTACTCCTGACAGAAGTGTTGAAGGATGTCTGCGGGCGTTGCGGCAGGGGCACTTTTACGGAGTGATCCGGGGCAGCGGCGCGGCATTTGAAGAGATCAGTTTCTCCGGGAACCGGCTTTACGCCCGCTGTAACCGGGAAATGTTTTTCCAGCTTATCAGCAAAGTGGGGATCGCGGCGTATTCTTCCGGGAAGGAGTTCGTTTTTGAGTTTGATGAAAGTGAACGCGAAAAACATCTTTTCCTCCGGCTGACCGCCCATGAATTTCCGGCACGGGAAAAACTTTTCGCCCAACCGGTGATGCTGGTGTGACTTTAATTGCAAAGTAACAAAATTATGAGTGAAATCAATACAACAAAAATAAACAGTGCTGTCGGAAATGCCGTTGACTGGCTTTTCAACCGTGCCAGAGTGACCGATAACGAACACCCCTGCTGCGGCGGGCTTGTCAACGATTACGATATGGCGACCGGACAGTGGAATATCTACGAATCTTTCTGGCATACGGCGCAAGCTGTCCGCGCTCTGATCGCTTTGGATAAAACTTCACTGCCGGAAACTGCCGGGATGATGGCGTATCTGGCAAAGAGGATCATCGATGCTCCGGATAAACCGGCGGTCAGCGGAGCAATCTGCCGGGTCGAGGGCAGGAGAAAAGGCGAACTTGCCACCACCACTCTGACCGATGGTCTGCCCGGTGTGGTCGATGCTTATCTGACTACCGGTGCACCGGAACTCCGTGCCGCATTGGCGCGTTCCGGCAACTGGCTTGAAACCTGCGCTCTGGATAAGGCGACCGGATTTTGCTACTCCTTTATGGATGGTAAAAGCGGTATTCCGACACTGCATCCGACCTACCACGGCAGTGATCATCCGGAATTTGCCAATAAACGCCCTGAAGCAGAGGGGGCATCTCTTCTGCTTCTCGGGCGGCTGCTGGATCGTCCGGTCCTGGAAGCGGCTTTCAAAAATATTCTGGACTATCTCGCTTCTGACCAGTATCCTGACGGTATCTGGTGGAATTGGAGCTGCAACCGCCGCAATCCCGACTTTGCCCATGCCCGCTACAATCTGTGGCATGCCCATGCGATGCTGGACGGCTTCATTGCATTCGGCGATGGAAAATATCTGCTTGCCGCCCGGAAAACTGCCCGCTTTTATCAGAATGCCCAGCAGCTGGACGGAGTCATCCCTTATGCCATTGCTCCCGATGGCAAAGGTATTGCGCAGCAGATCTGCGGTTCGGCGGTCGCCATGTCGGCTCTGCTCTGGCTCCGGTTGTTGAGTATAGAATACGATGCTTCGCTTGCCGAAAGTGTCAGAAGAAGCGCGGAATTTCTCCTTTTTACCCAGTTTTCAATGGAGTTCTTTGATAAAAATTTACGCGGTGCCTTCTTTGAATCCAGTGCAGTTGCTCCCAATTGCGGTTATTCGCTGGTCAAAGTCCGGGATATTGCGACCATTTTCGGATTGCAATTCTTTGCCAAACTGAGTTCTGCGATGAAATCTGCCCAAGTTGAATCTCTGGACGCATTGTTTGCCCCAAAAACTCCGGTTTGTTGGCAGCCATGGCCCGCCGAAGCATTGCTTGGAAATACGCGGTAAGTGCAAACGGGGGACGGCGCGCCCTCGTGCGCGCTGACTTGGAAAGTTGAGGGCTCGGGAACGTAAGTTCACCTCGCCCCGCAACTTCCCGGCGTCATCATCGCACGATCATCGCGCCGATTGCAGCGGGGGAGGTTGGCGGAACTGCGCTGCGGGAGTTTGCGCCTGTCGCCGGGCTGGACAGCCCGGCAGGCGTGAGGTAGTGTTGAGTTGCGCCGCTCGCGCGGCTTATGTTATGTTCCGCCTGACGGCGGATTTTTTTTAAAGTCCGATCAAGCCCGACCAACGGGAAGGGCGCGACACCTCGCTGCGGCACGTTTGCCGCCGCCTGACGGCGGATTTTTTTTAAAGTTCGATCAAGCCCGACCAACGGGAAGGGCGCGACACCTCGCTGCGGCACGTTTGCCGCCGCCTGACGGCGGATTTTTTTTAAAGTCCGATCAAGCCCGACCAACGGGAAGGGCG
>JAFVZN010000063.1 GCA_017508135.1 Lentisphaeria bacterium
ATTTTTTGGAGTATCGCGGCGGATGCAGTGTGCGGCAAGGTCGTGTTTTGCAAGCGAGAAGCGAGGGGAGTGTACGACTGTACTCGACCCGAGCGGCGAGCGACGCAAGGCGCAAAAAAAGCCCGCAATGCGCCGCCGCAAACTAAAATTCCAATATCCAAAGTGCGTAACCATTACTGCGTTTGTCACTGCGGACAAATGCCACCGGATGCGCTTCCGTGACCAGTGCCTCGCCTTCGTGAAAGCGGCGGCGGTTTTTTTGCGCCAACATCCGCAGTTCGCGGACGGTTTCGGGAGAATTTTGCGAAACGACGGCAAGTTTTCCGCCGGTGTTGCGGAGGAACAGATCCAACTCTCCGGGTGATACGATCGACTTGAACGGTATTCCGGATTCAAGATAAAATATCGCCGGTTCCCGCACCCGCATTTTATAAAACAACACCAGTTCCGGCTGAGGATAACACTGCGCCAGCACAACGCGGCTGCGCTTCCAGAAGTCGCGTTCCGTGCGGAACATATTCATCTCCGGAAACAACACGCAATTTACAAATACCGACAGCAGTACGCCGGCAAATACAGTTCCCGCCAGCGGTGACTGCCGTTTGATGATCTTATCCACCAGATTTCCCGGCCGGGCAGTGTACATCAGCACGGCAAGCGCAAACACTCCGGTCACAGCCGCAACAGCAAGCAGCAGCAGCGGCGGTTTCACTCCGAGAAGCCGTGTCCACAACGGCCATGTACACGGCAGTGCCAGCACCAGCGCGGCGGCAATCATAAACACACTGCGGACAGCGGCTTCGCTCCGCTCTTCCCACACATTTTTATTGAACCTGGTACTGCAGCTCAACGCCAGCAGAATAAGTGCCGGTCCCAGCACCGGTAATACCGTTCCCCACCGCCGCACCGGAAATATTCCGACACAGAGAATAAACCATACGATACCATACAGCAACCGTTTGTGTTCATCCTGCAACTCGCCGCGCTTGCTCCATAAATTCCACACTGCCGCCGGAAGCAGTAACGTCCACGGCAGCATCAACCGGGGCAGATGCAGAATACCTTCAGCGATATTGATCCCGGCAGAAGAAAAAAACTCCCGCACCGCCGCTTTGCCCAGCACCGGCAAAAGCCGCCACAGTTCACAGATATTTCCCCAAAACCCATCGTGGAACCGTCTCATATAAACGGCGGCAAACATCAACGCCGCGATGGAAAGCAGCGCACATATTCCGCTTGCAAACAATATTCCTATACGGCGGAGCGACAACTTGTTCTGCACCAGCATTGCCCGCCACTGGGGCAGCAGAAATATCACCATTCCCACCGCCGATGTAAGACCGCACATCACCAGCACGGCGAAAAAGAGAAAGAAAAAATCCAATCCGATACGGAACGATACCCGCCGGTTCCGCACGTTACCGTAAAACAGCACCGCTGCCCATACCAGTGCCGCCGCCGCAAACATCTCTCCGCTGCCGACACGTCCCCAATAAAGAAAACCATACGACCCCAGCATCAGCCATCCGGTCAATACCGCTGTTTTCCGGTCAGCGACCTCCAGTGCCAGCACCATACTTCCCGCCAGCAAGGCAAGTGCCGCCAGCACCGCCGGTATCCGTATCAGCCATTCGGACAGCGGCACAAAATTCGACAATTCGCGCACGATGCACCCGCCGATGACGTTGTGAAAATCGTCCGGTTTCCATCCGCTTCCACTGTCAAGAAAAGTTCCATCATCAACCGCGATACGGCTGCACGCCGCCCATTCCCCTTCAACTGAAAGCAATGCACTCTGCCCCAGCAGTATCAGCAATACCGGTATTGCAATGACCGTAAGGAAAAACACCGACCTCTTGCCGTAGCGCGGCAGTGCTGTGCGGAACAGTGTATTTACGGTATTTTTCATATTACTTCCAGTTGCTTCACTGATTGCAAAAAGCTCCCTGCGGCGGCGGGAAAACCGCCTCGCCGGTCGCGTTCAATTCCGGTGTTTTATTTTGTCCCATACCGCATTGAGTTCATCTGCTGAAAGGGTATTGAAATCAACTCCTTCAGCAACAGCATACGCCTCCATCCGGCGGAAACGGGATTCAAATTTCCGGTTCGCCTGCCGCAGCAATTCTTCACTTCCGGCACGTTTGCGGAAACGGATCAAATTCACCACCGCAAAGAGCAGATCCCCCAATTCATCATCAACGGCACTATCGTCACCGCTTGCCAACGCATCTTCAACTTCCCGGGTTTCCTCTTTGATCTTTGCGATGATATCAACAGGATCATGCCAGTCAAAGTTGAATTCAGCGGCCTTTTTCTGCAATTTTTCCGCCCGGGTAAGCGCAGAAAGCGAGTGTTTCACGTCATCCATTGCCGACTTCGGTTCCGCGTTTCCGGATGCGGCGCGCTCCTCAGCTTTGATCTGCTGCCAGAGCTGCAGGACCTCCTCCGGATTTTCCGCATGTTTGTCCCCGAAAACGTGCGCGTGACGGCGGATCATCTTGTCCACGATCTCACGCCAGACATCGGTCAGCGTAAATTCACCGTTTTCCTCCGCGATGACCACCTGAAACAGCACGTTCATCAGCACGTCACCCAATTCTTCGCATATATGCGGTGCATCATTGTGTTCGATCGCATCGATCAACTCGCCGCATTCGGATTCAAAGTGGCGCACCAGCGATTCCCGCGTCTGTTTGCGATCCCAGGGACAGCCGTCCGGAGCCCGCAACCGGCGCAGGACCCTCATCAGCGAGTCGGCATCAGCAGAATACGTTTCCATATCAGAAGGTGAATCCTACGTTGAAGTGGATACGGAACTTGCGGGAAACATTATCCTGATTTTTGACGATGGGGTAGGCAAGATCGAGTTTCAGCGGAGCCTTTATCATCGGCAGCTTCAAGCGCAAACCGTAACCCACACCGACATTGATCCCGGAGAATGACATTTCATACGCATCTTTCCACGCATTACCGGCATCGACAAACGCCGCACCGCGCAGCGGTCCCCAGATCGGGTGCGTGACCTCCGCAGTCAGCAGCAACATCGTCTGACCGCCGATATTGCGGTTGTTGTAAGTAGGACCGATGGAACGGTATTCAAAGCCGCGCACGGAGTTGCTGCCACCCATAAAGTAGCGTTCAAAGACCGGCACTTCATTATCGTGGTTGAAGTTCGCCACCGCGCCGAACTTGGCACCGACCATGGCAACGATAGCTTTATCAAAGAAGCTGATAAAGTAACTGCCGCGCGCTTCAAGCCGGTAATAACTGTCGCTGGAACCGAGGAACTCCGGCGTTATCGAACCGAAAAGGTTGATGTTGTAGCCTTCCGTCGGATCGACGATACTGTCACGCGTGTCGCGTGCGATCATCAGCGACGGCTGGCTGACGAGGAAAGTTCCATCCAGATCTTTGGCTTTAAAGTATCCTTTCAGCCGCGAGGTGATATCCGTCACCCGGACGACTTCAAATTTATATCCGGCAGCCACCGTGGTGAAATCATCAAATATCTTCCGCTGGAACGAAGTACGCACACCGATGCGCTCTTCGGTCCAGTCATCGTATTCCGCCTGATTCATGTAACTTGACAGTTCAAACCGTACCGGCATATCGAGAAACCACGGTTCGATGAAGTCCAGATTGAATCCGGCATTATCCACGCCGTAGATCCCCTGCAAACGCAGCCGCTGTCCGCCGCCGTAGAACCAGTTGCGCGGATTGGCGATATCAAAGTTATCCGTGGAGATTTCCGCCATTCCGAATACACTGTTGATATCAGATGCACCGGCACCGATACGGAGATTGAAACGGTCGGGTTTTTCTTCGACTTTGACATGGATATCTTTCGCATCGAAATCGTCGGAGTTCACCGCTTCGACCTCAACTTTCTGGAAATATCCCATTCCCAGCAGCCGCTGACGGCTGATATCGATGCGGTGCTTCGCCACCGGGTCGCCCGGCTGTAATGCCATTTCCCGCAGCAGAACTTTGTGTTTGGTCGCCGTATTGCCGATGATAACGATCTCGTTGACCCGGAACTTGCGGCCTTCAACGACCTTGAAATCTATCGCAACTTTCTTATTGGGATAATCTATCGTCCGCACCGGGCGGACTGTCACATCGGTATATCCCCGGGAGTCGTACACATTCGCCAGTGCCCGCACCGTCGCCTGTTCATCGATGCGGGAATAGGTTTTGCCCGTTTTTACCGTTATCCGCGGCTGCAACTCTTTGAGGTCGATCGCCACGTTGCCGGAAACAGTGACCTTCTCCACCGTGTACGGCTTGCCTTCGTCAAGTTTGAACAGTATATCCACGAACTCCGGATCATCTTTGCACGGGGTCAGCACCACTTCGCGCACCTTGAAATCAAGATATCCCCTGTTATGATACATATCCCGCAACCGCGCCTTGTCGATCTCCAGTTCGCTGCGGTTGAGCAAGCCGTAATTGAGGTAATCGTTGATAAACGGCACCAGTGTCCAATAGCTGTAACTGTTGAAAAGCGCGTTGCGCAACTCGCGTTCTTTAAAAACTTTGGCATTTTCAAAGGTGACATCATTGACCTTGAGCCGAAGGTTTTCCTGGATCTTCACCGTCACCGCGACACCGTATTTGCCATCCGGAATAATGGCAGGCGGCGCGATACGCACATCGCTGTAACCTTTACCGATGTAAAACTTACGCAAATTTTCCAACGTTTCATTCAACCGTCCGCTGTTGAGGCGGTCGCCTTCGTTGATGGTAAAGTGTTCCAGAAGATCTTTGGTGCTGAACTTGGCATTGCCTTCGATCTTCAACACCCGGATGACCGGCGACGGCCGCACTTTTATCCGGATGGCGACCTTGCCGTCAGCGAGCGTATCGACATTGGCGACCACGTCGGAAACTTTGCCGGTGGCGTAAATGCTTTTGATGTCATTATCAAGATGTTCCCGGGAAAACTCGACCCCCGGCCGCAGCCGCATCGTGACCATCAGCATCTCCTGCGGGATCTTTTCCCCGCCTTCCTGCTCGATCTTCAACGATGCGACTTCGGCGGCGGAAAGCATCATGCACCGGGCAATGATACCGAATGCCGCGAGAAGTTTGAAGATTTTTGTTTTCATGGAGTTACCCCACGTTAAAAGTTATGATTGTGTCACCGTGGAACCGGGTGCGAACTGCTCACTCATCGGTGCCGCCGCCACAAATTCCATGCGGGAGGGATAGAAGAGCAATTTGACCATACCGGTTTGACCGTTACGGTTCTTTTCGATGATCCATTCTGCATCGGTGCTGGCACCGTCGGCAAGGTTCTTGGAATCGTCACGGTTACGGTGAAGAAAGCATACGATGTCAGCATCCTGCTCAATGGCACCGGACTCACGCAAATGGGCAAGTTTCGGTCGGGCGCTGGCACTGACGTTTTTATCGATTTCACGGTTGAGCTGGGCAAGTACCAGCACCGGGATCTGCAAATCTTTAGCAAGTTTCTTGATGCCGCCGGAGATTTCGGCGACCTCCTGCTGACGGCCGTCCACACGGGAATCGGCGTGCATAAGCTGAAGATAGTCAATGACTATCAACTGGATATCGTGTTCACTTTTCAACCGGCGTGCTTTGGCACGCAGTTCGGATATCGTCAACCCGCCGGTCGGGTCGATATAAAGTTCCGCGTTGCGGATGCGGGATGCGGCACCGCTGAGTTTTGCCAGATCGGAATTTTTAAAACTTCCATCCCAGAAGAGGCGTTCGGATATCTGCGCTTCCGTACACAAAAGACGGCGCGCGATCTGCTTATCGGTCATTTCCAGACTGAAAAACGCCACCGGACGCGGCTTCGGGTTGCGGTACGCGACATTGGCAATGATGTTCAGTGCCAAACTTGTCTTACCGATAGAGGGTCGCGCGGCAAGAACGAACATTTCCCCCGGCTTCAAACCGCCGGTAAACTCGTCAACCTGATGGAACCCGGTGGGGATACCGACCTCCATCTTGTGATCGCGGATCGCCATCAATGCGTTAAACTCCTCAGTTATCAGGAGTTTAAGGTCTTTAACGACATCGGGCTGTCCGACGTTGCGTATATTATAGATATCCGTTTCGATCTCTTCAACAAGACGAACCGGGTCTGCATCATTGTCAAAACACTTGACCAACGCTCCGGAACATGCGTTTATCATCCGGCGCAGCATGGCCAAATTCAGGAGGATCTTACACCACGATTCCATATTGACGGTCGTGGCAATGGAACTGAAGAGTTCCGCGAGGTAAACGTCACCGCCGACAGCCTCCAATTTTCCGGCGGAACGGAGTTTCTGCGCCACACTGAGTACATCCGGCGGAGTACCGGCGGCGTTGAGAGCCGTAATGGCAGAAAAAATGTCCCGGTGGGCAGCGTTATAGAAATTTTCCGTGCTGGTACCGATGACACTGACCGCAATATCCACACAAGTTTTAGGTTCGCGGAGCATCGCGGCAAGTACCGCCTGCTCAATCTTGTGATTATGCGGCTGCGCCCGGTCGGGTAAAATACCCGCCGGGCGTGAAGAAGTGTTTTTCACTTCAGCCATAGATGCGACACCGTCGCGGAATTAACCGCGGACGACCCAGATTTTGATCTTGGCAGTGACTTCGGCGTGCAGCTTCACATCAGCCTCAAAGCTGCCGATGGTTTTGATCGGCGGATCAATGAGAATGCGTGAATGTTCGATTTTGATATCCTTGGCAGCCAATTCGTCGGCAACCATACGGCTGGTGACGGAACCGAAAAGCTGATCGTCTTCGGTGGCCTGCATGGGGATGGAAAGTTCAACTTCAGCCAACTTGGCAGCGAGTGCCTTGGCATCGGCGAGTTCCTGAGCGCGGCGGGCAGCGATGGCAGCCTTGCGGGACTCGACCAGACGGAGAGCACCGGGAGTTGCTTTAGCCGCCAGCTTGCGCGGCAGCAGGAAGTTGCGGGCATAACCCGGTGCGACATGGACTTCATCGCCGGCGAGACCGAGGTTCTCGACGTCATCCAGAAGAATGAGACTGACTTGAGCCATAATGATTTACTCCTGTGTAATACGGTGAAGACTACTCTGCTCAGTAGACCAAAGCGACAATGCGCGCACGCTTGATGGCGATAGCGAGCATTTTCTGGTGATCAAGGCAGTTGCCGGTAATACGACGCGGCATGATCTTGCCTTTTTCGGTCTGGAACTTCATCAAGGTTTCAGCATCTTTGAAATCGATGTAACGAACCTTGGCCTCGCAGAAACGACAAACTTTGGGCTTTGCGGCCGCACGACGACGACCACCCTGTCTCTTTTGACCCTGCATGAGAATCCTTTCAAATTGATTTCTTTTTTTGTTAAATTACTATTGACTTACAAATTGATTTCAAAACGGAATATCATCTTCCGGCATCGCAGGCGCACTGTCGCCGGGACGACCGTAACCGGCTTCCGGCATCGGCGGTGCCGAATTGCGGTAGCCGTTGTCAGTCATTCCCGGAACCGGGAACTGCCCGGGACCGTTCTGGTAGCTGTTGCCGGAATATCCGTTGTTGGAATAGTTGCCGGAGGGATAACCGTTTCCGGCATTGCCGCCGGGAGCGTAATTATCCTGCGGTGCTCCGTAATTGCCGCCGTCGGTATTCTCTTCACGGGAGCGGCGGTTCATAAACTGAACGTTCTCCGCGATGACAGAAAGTTTGGAACGCCGGCCACCGCCATTGCGATCCTCCCAGCTCTCAAACCGCAAGCGGCCTTCGACCATGACCTGAGAACCTTTGGACAGATATTGACGGCAGTTATTGGCAGCCTTGCCCCAAACAGAAACATCAACGAAACAGGTTTCCTCCTGTTCCTGACCGTTATTGTTGGTAAAACGGCGGCTGACAGCAATCCCCAGCGTGCAAACACTCTGACCGCTGGGCAGCCCGCGAAAATCCGGGTCCCGCGTAAGATTCCCCAAAAGAAACACTTTATTCAGAGAAGCCATTTATCTATCCTTTATTTGCAATGGAAGTTCAATCTACACAGCTTTACAGCGGAATTATTCCAGGTTGATCGGCTCGTCAGAGACGCCTTCGGGGCGGTCATAGATGAGGATCAGATTACGCAAAACCTGAGCATCAAGTTTGTACCGTTCCTTGATCGCAAGGATCTTTTCAGCATCGACGTTGAAGATGAAGTCGAAATAGAGACCGGCACGGCGCTTGTCGATTTCGTAGGTGAACTGCTTACGTCCCATGGGAACAGTCTTTTCCAGTTCGCCGCCGAGCGACTTGATAAGCTCCTCAAAACCACGGCAGAATGCCGCACCCTCGTCATCCGTCTTACGGATGTCCAGAATGAATACAGCTTCGTACTTTTTCAAAATATACCTCTTTCTTTACTTTGAAAGTTTCAATTTTCCTGTTTTGTTTCCGTTTTCACAGCTTCGGGTTCGACCCGCGCTGCGTTGTAACGGTTCATCGCGTTGGCAAGTCCCGCAGAAAGCGTACAGCGGACAGCTTCCACTGCCGTAGCTATGCTCTCTTGAAACTGCGTCAGCTCGTTCCCGGAAAATCCGGTCAACACATAATCGATCGTCTTTCCCGGTTCCGGTCTGCCGATCCCGATCCGCAAGCGCATGAAATTTGCGCTTCCAAGCCCGGCTATGATCGACTTCAAACCGTTGTGTCCGCCATCCGACCCGCCGCGGCGCAATCTGATCCTTCCGACCGGAAGATCAAGATCGTCTGAGATGACCATGATCTCCTCCGGGGCAATGTTGAGTCTGCGACTCAAATTACCGACTGCATCACCACTGGAATTCATATAAGTCAGCGGCATCTGCATCATCAGATTTTTACCACGGAAACGCCCGGTAAAAACCCGGCTTTCGGCGGTACGGGTTTCGGTAAAAGCCCCCTCCGGCATGACCTTCAGGAGTTCTTCCACCGTCATGAATCCGGCGTTGTGTCGGGTATTCTCATATTCGCGCCCGGGATTTCCGAGACCGACGATAAGTTTTATACCGCTTTCGTTGCGCAACGCCATGAAAAGTTCCTTTCACCAGCCGTAAAAACGGCAACGGCTTCTCTTACGCCAGAACGAAGTCCACGTGATAGACGTAGTCTTTCAGGTGGTTGTACTGGACTTCCTGAACTTTGACCGCGATCTCTTTGCCATCGACAGCGATGACATACTGATCGAGTTTACGCGCTGCAGCGACCTGGAACTCTTCAGCTTTGATGGTAACAGCCATCGCAGCACCGCCTTTTCCGTAGATGACAGCCGGGACGAAACCGGACTTACGGAGACGACGGGAAGCGTTGTCGCCGAACTCGCTCCGCGGCTGTGCCGCGATCACATTTTCTGCTTTGCTCATGGATACCCTTTCGTTGTTATTTTTTATTTTGGGATTACTCAATGTTCGATATAAAAGAGCGACGAAACCGATTTTCCGTCGTGAATACGTTTGATCGCTTCACCGAGCAGCGGCGCAACGCTGACAACTTTGATACGTCCGTTCATCTCGTCGATATTGGGAACGGCATCAGTGGTGATAAGCTGTTCGATCTCTGGAGTGGCAAGAAGCTTCTCCTGACCGATCTTATTAAGCAGGCAGTGGGAAACTGCCGCATAGATCTTGGCGGCACCGTGCGCCTTGAGAATACGGGCGGCGGCGCAGAGAGTTCCGGCGGTACTGGTCATATCGTCGGTAATGACACAGACGCGACCCTTGACGTCACCGACCAGGTGACTGGAAGCCACGGTGGTGGCGTTGATGCGGCGTTTGGTGACCACGGCAAAACCGGCACCGAGCATATCGCCGTAGCTCATCGCCATCTTGGTACTGCCGGAGTCGGGAGCGACCACAACACCGTCATCACCGAGAAGAGTTTTCAGATAAGGAACCAGAACCGGACGGGCATAGAGATGGTCGACCGGGATATCAAAGAATCCCTGGATCTGCTGAGCGTGAAGGTCCATCGTCAGGATCCGGTCCGCACCGGCGCAGGTAAGCAGATTGGCAACCAGCTTGGCGGTGATGGGAACACGGGGTTTATCTTTGCGATCCTGCCGCGCATAACCGAAATAGGGCAGCACGGCGGTGATACGGGCGGCACTGGCGCGACGGGCGGCATCGATCATGATGAGCAGTTCCATCAGATTGTCGTTGCTGGGAGTACACGTCGGCTGAATAAGAAACGCATCGGAACGGCGCACGTTCTCTTCAAACTGGACAAAAATTTCACTGTCCGGGAAATGGGTTATATGAACCTTTCCAAGACTGACACCGATATAATCAGCTATTTGCTGAGAAAGCTCGGGATGTGCACTTCCAGAATATACACTGATGTGCTTTGCTTCATTCAATTCTGCCATTTTGCCCAGACCTCATTACTGTTCACATTTTTGTTTCCGTCCGCGGTCCCGCAAAAGGCAATACGCCAACCGTTCAGATGTTGCATCTGTGCGTATTTGGAAACCTCACGGAGCCGACGGACACACTATCCATCCACGAACAGTCCTCCCCGGACGGTTCAAGGTTTCTCGTCATCATAATATGACAACTGTATAAAATAGCACCATTTTGATGTTTTGTCAAGTTTTTTGTGTAAAAAAAATACGATCGCGTTCAGGGCGCAGATCTTCCGGAGACAGGCTTACGCCGGAACAACCGTCACCAGTGATTAAAAGAACAGACCTCTTCCAGAGGTTTGCGCACCTTGTTCACCGGAGCATTGCTGTCAGCGGCATAACCGATCGCAAGCACCAGCCGCACATCACTGCCATGGGGAATACCGAAATACTCCTCCATTTTCGCCTGATCGTTCATGCCGATCATGCAGGTGGCAAGCCCGAGCGAATGCGCTTCGTGACACATATTCATGCAGGCACTGCCGATATCTCCCGGCGCAAAACGCTGGGTATCGCGGTAATGGGCGACCACACCGGGCATGACTTTGGCTTTCTGTTCAACGAAGATGATGAACGCTGAAACCTGATGCCGCCACGGGGCTCCGGTCATACCGTTTTCGACGACGATGGCATCGCAGAGTTTCTCTTTGGCTTCCGGAGAATCGACCACGATGAACTTCCAGGGCTGCGAATTGCATCCGCTGGGAGAAAGCCGTCCGGCTTCGACTATCTTCAACAGATCGTCCCGGGAAACCGCTTTCTCCGGATCAAACGACCGGCAGCTTCTTCTTTCACGCATAATTTCAAGAAAGTCCATGTCCATCTCCATTATTTCGTTTATTTCAATATATTATACCAGAAACGGCTGTTTGTTCACCCGGTGTACCATGATCTCATCGACCACGGCGTTCCCCCGGTTGGCAAGGAAAAACAACACTATATTGGCGATCTCTTCCGGCATTATCATTCCGTCCGCCTTCAAATCCGGACGGGAAATCTTCACCATATCGGTATAAACTCCTCCCGGAGAGATCGCATGAACGCGGATGTTGTCCTGATAATATTCCGCGCCCAGACTTTTGCTCCACCCCAGCAGCGCGTGTTTGGATGCGGTGTACACGCTCTGCATCGGATAACCGGCATGGCTGACCACCGATGCCACATTGATGATGGTCGCGGAATCAGACCGTTTCAAATATGGCAGTGCCTGTTGGGTAAGAAAAAACGGCACCCGGAAATTTATCGCCATTATCCGGTCGAAATCTTCAACAGAAATATCCTCAAACTGCTGATTCTGCGCGACACCGGCATTATTTATCAACACATCGATGCCCTTGAAACGCGCAACTGCCGCTTCGACACCCTGCTTTAAAAATGCCATATCGGTCAGGTTTCCGGGGATAGCCAGACATTCAGAATATTGCCCGACCAGCGTTTGGGTCAGCTGAAGTTTATCCGAATTATTTCCGCCCAGCAGGACAACTTTCATCCCCTGTTTTGCCAACAGTTCCGCAGTTGCTCTGCCGATACCGCCGCCACCGCCGGTCAGGACGGCGACTTTGCCGGAGAGATTATTCATTGCCCGCTCACTTCTTTTTGGCAGCGTTGATAACTTCCAGCAACCGCTTGTTGAATTCCAGAGAATATGTCCGGCTGTGACCGAGCCGCGGGAAGGTAGTCATGTGCTTTTTGCCGGGAATATTGTTGTATGCGCAAAACACTGAGGTGGAAGCGCACACATTATCTACAAGACCGGTGGTCAGATAGGCTTCAGCTTTTATCCGTTTGGCGAAGAACGCCGCATCGTAATACGCCACCGCAGTAACGACTGCCGGACGGACCGGTTTGCCTTTGCGTACCGCGATTAGTTTGGGCCATCCGGCCATGCGTTTGACCAGCACTCCGCCATGGTCGCACATCGCCGGAACGGAGGCGTAGACCAATTTTACATCAGGATCCAATCCGGCGGCGACCAGAGATTGCGCGCCGCCCTGACTGTTTCCGACCACGATCAAAGTCTTTCCATCATATTCGGGCAGGCTCTTGACGTAATCCAGTGCCCGCTTCACCCGCATGAACATTCCCCGGAAATAAAATTTGTCCCGGCTTCTGGACATACGGAACTGGTACGCCCGGTGCGTGGTTTCAAAAAGCTTTTTGTAATATTCCCGCGGATGACCGTTTTCCACGCCGTGCGGATTGACGTCAAAACGGATAACTCCCTCGGCAAACGCCTGACGGGCAGAACCTCCCGGCGCGCCGTGGAAAGAGACGATTGCCGGCAGACTTTTGGGCGCGGCATTGGCGGGCATGGTCAGATATCCGGAAACCGGCGCACCGACACAGGCAACTTTCACATCATAACTTTTGAACTTGCCCACCAGCGCTTTGGGAGAAGGCATCTCCGGCGGGATCCGGAACGCAAAGTAATTGGGCGCACTTTTGAGCATATCGTCAGAAAGTTTCATCTCCTTGCGTTCCAACTCTTTGACCGGAACCTTTGCCAGTTCGGCAAGAGTATCATCCCAGAACTTCTGGAAATCAGCAGGTTCCGTCAAGCCGGTCCGGAAATCGTGCGGATCGACGATGATTCCGATGGATGCAGAAACCGTCTTGCCTTTCTTGCTCCGGGCAATCTTGATCGGTTTATTTTCCTTATCCAGCGCAGTGACGGTAAATTGAATTGAGCAAGGGGATTGCACTGCCTTGTAACGGTATTCTTTGGGAGCGGCGGGGAAAACTTGTGAAGTCTTACTGCCATCCTGCAAAACAGCGGTGATACTGACCGGACCGGAGGCGGCTTTTCTGTTGAGGAAATATTGTATTTTGATAACGACATCGTCACCTTTTTTGTAGATGCCGTCTTTTTTGTCCAGTCCGAGTTGGATTTTGATATTATCTGCCGCCGCCAGTGTCAGGATCAATCCGGCACTGAACAGCACAGCAAGAGAACTCTTCCATGAAAACATGACCTTTACCTCCACTTTTGTTTGCAGTTACCAGCAGTTAATATAGCTCATTATTCAGGAATTTGCAAGCTCTCCTTCATAAATTCTTCGCCATCTTGGCGCGGCAGCGGCGGCGGCGTTCCGTACACCGTTCATGGCTGACCAGATTGGAGACTATCACATGAAGTTTTTCCAACTTGGCGCAAACCCATATCGCCGCCCCGGCAACCGCAAAGGTAATAGTGGCACTGGCGGAAACCAATCCGATGATCGCCTCCGGTGTCATGCTGCTTCTCCATGATAATTCCCGCCTCCTGCCAGCCGGACGCCCCAGTAGACGACCCCGGCTTTGAACGCGGGAAAACCGTCTTCTTTTATCAGTTCCCGCAACAGCATATCCGCCTCTTTCCGGTTTATTTCCGGCACATTGCCGCGGTAGATGTAATCGTGAACGATCGCCCCGCGCAATGTCCGCGGATCCAGCTGCGGCGACACACTGTCCCAGAGAAATGCCGGAACGGAACAACCGTCACAACTGAACCCGGCGGGAACAGTATACTCCTGTCCGCACCAGACGACAGTTATATCGTCCAGCAAAGTAATGATATTGCCGTTTTCATCGGCGTGATGTATTGCAACTTTTACCATAACAACTCCTTTTATTCTTTTATCCATTTATCAATTTTTGAAGACATTTCCACTGATACACGATCTCAGCTTCATTCACGACCCGGTCGAAAACGTACATTTTGCCGAAGTAGACCGTGGCACCGGAGAAAGCATCGTCCGGCGGCTGGCGGAAGCACAGATAATTGTACTCTCCCGGATTTTCCACATTGCACGCTTCTATACGCAACTCGCCGTTGATGTACATTTTTGCCGTATACCCATCCATAATTACCACAAACTGTACCCATTTGCCGTTATATGCGGTATAACACGTTTTGTAATCGGAGGGATAACCCCACGCGCTGTCAATCCTCATCCCGTAATTGGGGTCGAAACACACGCCGATACTGCCGTCCACCGGGCTGTCGCCGCCCCATCCGGATGTTACGGAATTGATGCCTTTGGCAAGCCTGAAAAATCCGCTTCCGGTGTTTCCCCACGTCTCACAGTACATCGTGCCGATGATAGAGACGGTATTGAAGGGCGGAACCGGTGTTTTTGCTTGTTCGGGATAAATATTTATAGTCTTGGTAAGCGGGATATACGCCCAGCTCTCGCGTGTGCCGATACCAACTCCTTCTATTTCCGCACCAGCCGTATCAACGTCAAACCACACACATGGAACACCGCGGACAACTGTTTGGTGAATATAGGGCAGCACTCTGCCCTGCGGAGTAATGCCGGAACCTGTGCCGGGGTCGGAATATATTACGGCATTATTCTCCATGTCGGCGGGGTCATATCCCAACGTACTGCCGACAAGTGTTCTGCCGTTGGCGACAAACATCTCTCCGGCTCCGGGTGCGATGTCGTAATCGTTGAAATGTTCCGTTCCTTCAGTAAAGCTCCACTGAAAAGTTACGGGATCATATCCGGTGGCGATTTTTGCGTTCAGCACCAGCGGCTGTTTCTTTTTGTCGGTGATGGTAGCGGCAATGCCGACATCTACCGGCGTATCATAGTTCATATTGTACCATTCGGATGTGCCGACCGGGAGCGTATCTTCCGCTACGCAGACAACAGATGAATAAGGTTCACTGTCACCCTCATACGGAGTTATCACCCAATAGTTATAACCCCAATTCCCGTATTCGGAATCGTCATAGAACATCAGCCAGCAGTTTTGAGTTTCGTGCTTGTAGATGCGCTTTTTTTCGTCAGCTTCGTAATATGTTGCATCGGTGACGATGAATTTACCATTGACCTCACTGTAATCCTCTCCCCAACCTTCTTCCGCATTGCCGACATAACCGATACCGGAAACAATAACTTCCGTCACTCCGCTGAACGCCGGGGAATACGGAATAAATTCCGTCACTTTGACAACATTTATTACGTTCACCGGAGCAGGTTCACCTGCGATATCAGGATAAAGCGTGGCATACACTCCGGTGTCGGCAGTGTAGCTGTTCCCGGCAACCGGAACGTACCCGGAGGCGGTCAGTGCCGCCGCGATTTCACCGGTACTCTCCCAGCCGCTTCCGGTAAAGGTGAGCTTCTCACCTTTCCATACGATGTCATTTCCGCCATGCGAAACCATTACCGGTGCTGTACCGGATAAATATATCCGTTTATTGGGTTCAAACTCGATATTATCAAAATTGATCACAGCACTTGTAGAATGGAGGCAGCCGAATCCCCAATCCGCAACAGTTACCGGGGAGATGTCGGTCGAATCGGTATCACGCTCCTGACACATTATCAAGTTGTATTTTCCGTTTTCCACCACAAATATCAGCCATGAATCAATGACCGTTCTGCTGGAACTGCCATGTGAATATTGAAAGCATATATGGACTTCGGTGCCGGCATACACCTGACCGTCAACAGTACACGGGACAGTAGCCTTGCACACCCATTGCCGTAAAACACCGTCAGCTTCGGGATTGATGAGCTTATATTCACCGGCAAGGGAGAATGCTTTGAGAACACTGCCGTACTCGTACTTCATCATCCACACCCCGGAAGAAACAGTGATATCATCGGGATGTGAAACGACTTCAAGACAGCGATAGACCGGTGCAGAAGAACCGCCGCCGCCGGGAATGATCAGATCATAACTCAATTCGCTGGAAACGTAACCGGTTGAGATCGTGACTTTATTTTCCGTTTCAGTTACGACCGCTTCAGGAACGGATCCAGAAAAACTCTCGGCGACATACCCCCTGCCAACGGTGAACGTGCGCCCGGAAAGTGACGGCGTGACCGTTTCGATGTTTCCGGTAATGATTTCGCCATCTTTGCCGATGGCGACAAGTCCGGCAAGCATTCCGTCAGAAGTGACGGTCACGGCGGAGGTGTTGAAGCCGCTTCCGCTGACGACCGGAAAGCTCTGTCCGGAAGCGATGTAACCCGCGGGAACAGTGACAGTATTTCCATCGCTGGAAGCGGTGACGGTCGGGATGTTTCCGGTAACTTTTTCTCCGTCAGCACCGACCGCGACTATGCCGGAAAGCAGTTTATCAGCACTGACCGTGACCCCGGTCAAGTCGATTTCCGTACCGCCGTTGATAACAATATTGTTTACAGCAGCGGTCATGCCGGAGATGGTAAGTTTTCCTTCCGTACCGGCTTTAACGCGAATGGCATCTGCCAGCGCAGTCATTTGAGTATCAATGCTCATATATCACCACTCTCCATTCAAAATTGCTTCATCAACATAAGACTTTATTTCGGCTTTGTCGGCATCCGTCCAGTAATCGACCCCGCGTACCGGAGTATATCCGTCCGCGCCATCACTTCCATCGGCACCATCACTTCCGTCCGCGCCATCACTTCCATCGGCACCCGGTGTTCCGGGAATGAGCATGATGGCATCGCTCCATGCGGCATCCAGATTGGCTATGCGCTGGCGGAAATAGCGGTCACCGGCGGTCTGCGTTTCATGCCAGTCGGCAGTACCATCGGCGGAAAACTGAAACTCGGTCGGATTCTGTGTCCCGGCGGCGACCTGTTTGCTGATATTTTCAGAAAGAGTATCGACAATATTCGCATCCCGGGAGTTCAGCATGGCTTCGATCTGTGCCGCAGTATAATATGCCGGATCATTGAGTGCAGTTTCATCTCCGCTGCCGTAAAAAACCCGGCTGCGGATGATAATATCAAACTGCCAGGCAAACACCGCCGTTCCCTCCTGATCAAGTCCGCCGATCTCCGCCCGGAACACCGCACTCTCCTGACCGGAAAGAGCCGCAAGAACGGCAGCCGTTGCATTATCGGCAAGTTCAACTGCCAGAATGTTCGATCCTTTTTCATTTTGAAGCAGCGTAATACCGCTGTATTTCAGCAATGCCGGGGTACTGGAGTTGGAATTTTTACTGTCCAGCGCGAAGTACCACCCGGTACTTCCGGCATTGAGTGCCGGGAACGCCGGAAGTTTACTGTTCTCTTTCTCCGGTTCGCCGCGCAGATCAAACTCCAACCGGCAGGCGGTTCCCAGCATGATCTCCAGCTGGATACCGCTTTCTGAACCGAATTCGTCGGTCAGCGCGGTCCCGCCCTGACCGATTTGCAAAATTGTTCGTATCGTTTGCATAATTTTCCTTTCAATCAAGATATTTATATTTCAACGGAGGAAAGTTTTCTTTTGTGACCAGTACACCGGTCAAAGTCTGCCGTTCACTGCGGCTGACAAACCGGTAGCGCAGATCGCCCCACTTCCGGTAATATTCTTTATCTTTCAATGATTCCGGCATCAATTCAAAAATTTCGCTCTCGTTGCCGTAACAGGCTACTTCACCATCACCGACATATTGGTCAAAAACGTACACACCTTCATCACCGGAATTTACCGCGTCCATGTAAGTATTGAGTTCAGCACGGTAGCGCAACTTCCAATTTCCCACGACCGGGCGGTATGCGGCTTCCGTATTGATGAACTTCGGGTCATGGTGGGAAAGCATACTCTGTTTCAAATGCCCGTAAGCTACTGAAATCAGCAAACCGTCTTCCGGAGTATCGTATTCGTAAATTTGATAATCTCCTTTGTCGTAATTGAGATACTCTATTTTCCTTGCTTTGCAGGTTCTTCCGATCTGTCCCGGCATAAAGGGCAATATTTTTTCATTCAGCAGATAATAACATGCCCGGATGTAATTGCCGTCACAAAAGCGGTGCGGAACTTCCCAGAATAATCCGGACGGGTCGATCCCGGCATTTTGCAAAACTTCCGAAATTTTTGCATCCAGCAAAGGCGTGTCCCCCTCGGTTGATGCAGTTTCCAAATCGTACAAATTGGGGCGCAAATCACTCCATTTACCAAAATTCTCCGGCGGAAACGCATACGCATAGAGCCGCTTTATATGGTAACGGAACGTTTCAAATACACTGCGGAACCCGGAATTTGAAAACGGATACGGCGGACGGAAGCGGTAAAAAGTTTCATCGACACGGTATCCGCACGCAGTATACCGTTCCATTATTGCTTCGCGCAATATCGGGAAGGCATCGCGGATTTTTGACGGTACTTGCAGAAAGCTCATAAAAACCAATCCCTGCCGAAGTATATCGTGCCGCCCGAAACATACGCCTGTTCAACTCTGCCGTCGATATAAGCGTTGCCGATCGCCTGCCGGGTGAAACCGGCGTTCCATTCTCCGATGGTGAAAACTGTTCTGTAAGTTCCATCGTCATTTGAATACACGCATAAAGTTATTGTGGCACCGAGGTCTTTCAATACGAACTCAAAACGCGGGATCTTCTCATGACCGGGGATGTCGGTATATCCGCAGAAATCACTTTCCGGGTCATAACCGTTGATGATCTCAAAAACCGGATAACGTCCGGAACCCTCCGTCCATCCTTTATGGACCAGTTTGAAATAACCGATGTATTCCAGAGAGTTTCCACTGCCGCCCAGCAGTATCATACCCGGAATTTCCGGGTCGGACGGATAATTGAGAATTTCACCGCGTCCGCTGTTGGCGGCGGCAAGCCCCTCCTCCCCCGGAGTAACGTACCGCCCGGAACCGGTTGGGATAAATGCCGGGGTCACGCCGCTCACAACCATGGAACCACACTCGCCCGGCTCCAGATTTCCGGTAACGATTCCCCAGAAACGGTCCCGCAGTTCTACTTTGCGGACATTAAACAACACCGAACCGTTTTCCGGATTGACCTTCTCATCGCCTGCGATTGCGGCGGCGTGCCATACCGGGATAAGTTCTTTTGAACTGTTGCGTACCGGAATGATATTGCTGCGCCCGGAAGGATAGATCACCGGAGAAACCGTATCATTGATGGTGGCTCTGTACATATTTTCCTCCATCCAATTCACAAATTCAATGCGGAAAAATTACCGCTGTCATAAACCCGGCTTTCATAGATCCCGCTTACGATCAGCGAATTGGTCACCGCATCGCGCCGGGAGATGCTCCAGATGACATTCCACGGCGACACCGGAGTTATCACGGAACCGGCACAGCTGACTTCGCCCGCCGGACGGATGGCAAAAGTATATGTGATATCCACTAATTCGTGGTCACGGTAATTTTTGTAAGGTTCGCCCTGTTCCGCCCGGGTAAGCAGAACTTCCCCCGGATCCCACCCCCGGAAGGTGGAGGCATTGACCTTGCCGGACAAATTGAAAAGTTTCCGCAGAAATGCACTGTTGACCTTGGATGCCCGGTAGGTCGCAACGCAACGCTCAAACATCTCCGGGATCAGAACCGTTGCCCCGGTAAGCTCCGATTCGCCATCGATCTGTCCATCCCAGCCGATCATCTCTCCGGGGTCAGGCGGCGTGATCTTGCCGGAACCCGGGTATATCTTTACCAGCTCCCGGGCTTCCGTGACCCGGTATTTTGAGGTGGTGACTTCAAAGCTCCACACCCGTTCGTTGCCGATTTTTCTGTCCAGCTCCTCCTGAGGGGCATAATTTACTTCAAACTCGTAAGTCCCATCACCTTTCGCGGCGGTCAGTTCAATGCTCCGCTGGCGGGCAGAACCGACATAGTCCGGAGCGGTTTGCCGGACAAGTTTGAATGCTTCTTCACTCTGGTCGAGATTTCCGGCATGGCTGACAACATAATTCAAACGCGCGCCGGTACAGCTTCCGGAGCGGTCATGACTGCGCCGGATTGAAAGTTTACGATGTATCTGCATATCAACTCCTTTGTTGTCCATGCCGCCGATCGTCAACACAACTTTGCCGTAAAAACGGTGAACCCGGCAGAACTCATCCTTGATTTTTTCCGGGGAGATGATATATTATAACCATTACCGCATTATAGAGGTAAATCCAAAAGTTTTCTCGAATCTGAAAGGTGTTCTGTGTGAAAAAATATAAAGTAGCTTTTGTCGGCAAACGCGGTCACCTCGGATACGCCGTGCGCGGAATGAAACTGCTGCAGGAAAACGCTGTCGCAGTCGGAGTTACCGCCGATGCCGGAGATGATCCGCACCAAGTGCAAGCTGTCGTGGAAGACAATACCGGTTATCCGGTGCCGGTGTTTTCTGACTATATCACCATGCTGGATGCAACTTCACCGGACGTTCTCGTGGTCAACGGAGCATTTGAAACCCACGCCGGGATCTCCATCGCCGCACTGAAACGCAACATTCACGTCTTTTGTGAAAAACCGATCGCCCTCACCCTCGATGATCTGGCAGCCGTGGAGGAGGCATACGCCGCCGCCGCCCCCGGAACATCCATTATTTCCATGGTCGGCTTACGCAGTGAAGCCCCCATGCTGACCGCATTTGAAGCCGTCAGAACCGGTGCCGTAGGCAAGGTGAAGATGGTCAGCGCACGGAAGTCTTATAAGCTCGGAACACGTCCGGATTTTTACAAAAAACGGGATTCTTACGGCGGAACCATCCCGTGGGTGGGCAGTCACGCCCTGGATTTGATGCTCTACTTCGGCGGAGCATCCGGATTTGAACAGATTTTCGCCTTCCATAACCGGGAGGATAATCGTGACAACGGAGATCTGGAAATGTGCGCCGTATGCTGCGGCAGATTGAATAACGGCGTCATCACCTCATGCACCATCGATTATCTCCGCCCGCAGGCAGCGGCGACCCACGGCGATGACCGGGTACGGGTGGCAGGAACGAATGGAGTGATCGAAGTTGCCGAAGGAGAAGTCGTTTTACTCGATGGTAACGGCAGAAAAGTGTTGCCGTTACTGCCGGAACGCGAACTGTTTTACGATTTCATCCGCCACATCAGCCACGGAGAAGTACCGCCGGTCACGCCGGAAGAGACCTTTGCGCTCACCCGGGCGTGCCTGATGGCAAGAGATTTCGCCGATACCATGTAACCGTTCAAGTATGATCTCCCCGGAAAAATTATGAAAAAAATATTGTCTCTGACTGTTTGTTCACTGCTTTTAAGCGGATGTGTCACCAACGCAAAATTCAACAAAGAGGAAAAGGTCATGAAAAAATCGTACTATTTCGATCTGATGGAAAAAACACTTTCGGCGTACAGCATGGAACATATCGACAGATATTTTGAACAGGTCAAACGCGAAGGGTTGACCGAACACGGCTTTCCCCGGCTCACCGCCAATATCGGTATACTTATCGCACACGGACGGCGGACAGATTTGAAAGAGCGTTTTCTCGCGATGATGGATTTCTGCTGTCAGCAGATACCCAAAGTTATCGCCGCCAATGAATTTTCCATCAAAGAGATCATTTTCTGTATGGAAGAACTGGAAAAAGTCCAGGCCGTACCCAATGCCAAACTCGAAGAGTGGAAAAATAATTTGAAAACTGCCGATCCGTACAACTGTTACTCCCATACCGCCAAAAAGAAAGAAGATATCGTCCATAACTGGGCAGCATTCGGTATGCTCAGTGAATATATGCGCAAAAAAGCCGGTATAACAAACGCACCCAACGATGATTTTATTGACTTGCAGGCATACTCGCAAATCCGGCATATCGATGCCAACGGAATGTACCGGGATCCGGGATGCCCCATGGTTTACGATTTCGTCACGCGCGGCTTGTTTGCCCTGCTGCTGCATGAGGGTTATCAGGGACAATACAAGGATATCTGGCAGAATGCACTGGAACGCAGCGCGATAGCAACGTTGGAGATGATTTCTGTCAATGGAGAATTACCCGTTGGCGGCAGAAGTCACCAGTTTCTGCATAATGAAGCTCACGTTGCGCTGATGATGGAATTTTATGCCGGGATGTTCGCCAGAAAAGGAGATATGGAGACCGCAGGAAAATACCGGACAGCAGCGGTGAGGGCGTTGAAAAATATCTCTTCATGGCTGAATAAAAATCCGATTTCCCATATCCGGAACCGGTTTCCCATCGAAAGTAAGTACGGCTGTGAAAAGTATGCATACTTTGATAAATATATGATCACTGCAGCATCGTTTCTGTATGCGGCATCGCGCTTTTGCGACGAATCCATTCCGCCGGTCGAACTTGATGACAACAAGGGCATGACCTTGCAGACTTCAGACGATTTTCACATGCTCTTCCTCCGCGCCGGGGAATATTCGGTGCAGTATGATTACGATGCACGGCAATATTACAACGGAGAAAAATATTACGATTGCAGCGGAGTGACCCGGATCCACAAAAAGGGGGCGCCGTCAGAAATCTGCATGAGCGTATCCTGCCCGGGAAAATCAAGTTATTCCGTGGATATAAAAGATCCGTTCCCGTTGTCCATCGCTCCCGGAGTGTGCGAAAAGGGTCAGTGGATATATGCGACCGACATGGCAGTAAAGCATACGGTAAAATCCCACAGTGCTCAAGGGAATACAGCCAATGCCGAAGTCGAATGCAGCTTCCCCGGAGGAGAAACAGTGACCAGCAGTTATACCTTGAACAGCGAAGGATTGACTATCCGGCTCAAAGGCAGTAATGCCATCCGCTGTCTGCTGCCGGTATTCCGTTTCAACGGGGAAACACATACCAAAGTGCAGCAGGAAGGAAACAAGCTGACCATCGAATTTGAAGGGTATGTCTGTACCTGTCAGGTATTGAACGGAACGTTGAAAGATCTGGAAAAACCGGCGAGAAACCGGAACGGTCATTACGATGCGTTCGCCGCTGAAGGCAAAGAAAATCTGACCGTAAAGATTTCGATCGAAAAACTCTGATCTGATAAAGGGAGATTCTTTCGGGGAAAGGGAAAAACTTTTTTTCACGAGAAAAGGCCGAACGTCGGCACCGGGTTTTTCCCTTCCCCAGCCCCCCTATCCCCTTTCAAGAAAAGCGGGTTATTACTTCAACCGGCCAACCTGACTGAGCTGTCCGTTCACGAATGGCTTATCACCATTATCTGATCAGACATAAACCCGCTGCACCCGTTTGCCAAGAGAACAAAGTATTTCGTGAATATGGGTGTTTTTATAATTGGCTATCTCAGCAACTGAAATTGTCTCATTGCCGTCTCGTCCAAACAAAGTTACCGGAGTACCCCAGCCAACTGTTCCCGGAGCATGACTTACATCCACCATAGTGTAATCCATGGATACTCTGCCCAGTATCGGACAGCCGACTCCATTGATCAATACTCTGCCGGTGTTGGAAAGAGCCAGCGGCAAGCCGTCGGCATAACCGGCACAAATAGTTGCAACCACAGTATCTTTGGTCAATCTGACCGTGCGATTGTATCCGATGGTAAAACCGGCAGGCAATTTACGGACTGCTCCGACCCGGGCAGTCAGTGTCAGTGCCGGAACAATATCAATATTCCTGCCGTTTTTATTGCGGTAACATCCATACCAGCACAATCCTAACCGCACCATATTGAATGGAGTTTGACAACTGTCCGGTTGACAAAGAATACCATCACTGGCGGCAATATGACGACAAGCAAAATCCATACCGTTAGCGACCAAATCAGCATATTGGCGGTTGAACAATCTTATCTGCGCCAACGTTTCGGCTTCACCGGGTATCCCGGCACAAGGGAAATGCGAATAGAGTCCTTCTATCTGCAAATTAGGTAATCGGAGGATATTTTTTACATCTTCAAGAAAAAAGTCTGGCAGACACCCAAATCTGCCCATACCGGTATCGAGAATAATATGAACTCTCACCTGCCGTTGCTGTCTGACGGCTTCAGCGGAAATGCTTTTTGCCATGGCAAGACCGTTGACCGGCAACACAATATCATTTGCCACCGCGTCCGGCAGTT
The DNA here is from genome assembly GCA_017508135.1 of Lentisphaeria bacterium. Lineage (GTDB taxonomy): Bacteria > Verrucomicrobiota > Lentisphaeria > Victivallales > Victivallaceae > UBA1784. The sequence goes on from JAFVZN010000063.1 coordinate 24,114, forward strand.
CATCGGGCAGAATAACCCCCAATATCTGTACCGGCACAGATTTATCAATACTCTTTTGTACAGATAATGCTTCACATAGATCGGCAACACCGATGCGGTCAGCCCCGCATTCAACCGCCAGAGGTGCCATAACAGCAGCTCCGGTACCGTAGGCATCGGCTTTGAGTACCGACAAAATACGGCATGGAGCCACACTAACGGCGATGTTCCGGAAATTGTTGCGCAATATAGTTTTATCTATGGTAAGTACCACTCTGGCATTCACATCATCACGAATCATTTTACCCTTTTTCTCCACAGTTTTGTGTACTATACCATAACTGCCGGTCAATTACAAGTAACAAAACATAAAAATCAATCAAAAAAAGCACAGCTGTCCCATAAAAATCAAACCTTCGGCGGCGCATTGCGGGCAATGGATATCTGTAAAAAAAAGAGTTTTCCAAGCGGCCGTGCAGCTTTGCGGTTGTTTGCTCCGCAACATTTTTTCAGGGAAAAATCTACTTGAGTAAGAGTTTTTGCCCCGCGCTTCCGGCTCCGGGAACAAGACAAAAAAGTAATCCTGCCTATTGCATAATTGACCTGTCCGACGTACCCGAAGCCAGCCAAGCTCCCCACGTCACTGCCGATGTCAGGCGGAACACCCCCTATCTCTCGCCTGTCCGGCGTTCAGCCGGACGACTGGCGCAACAGCCAGCCCATCCGGAATCAGAAGCGATATGCGGGAGTGTACGAAGGTACTCGACCGAGTGAACGACACCGCAAGGCGCAAGATAGCCCACAGCGCACAGCAAAACCCATAGTCAAATTTACAATACCGTTGCCGCTGGAGCCTTTTATCGCCGTCAAGCAGAAACAACCACTACCTCTCGCCTGTCCGGCGTTCAGCCGGACGACTGGCGCAACAGCCAGCCCCCCCGGAATCAGAAGCGATATCGCACAGTCGGGCGGGTTTTGCAAGCGAGAAGCGAGGGGAGTGGACTTGCGTCCTCGACCCTCGCGGCGAGCGCAGCAAGGCCCGCTCCGGCAAAGCGAGATCGCTTCGTGTACACAAAAAAAGACCTTCATTTGGTGCGAATCAAATGAAGGTCGTAAAAAAAATTCCCGGCATCGTGCTACTCGATTTTGCACAGTGATGTGTGGCTATCTTGCGTTTTGCAAGGAGTGAACGACGGGAGTGTACGAAGGTACTCGACCGAGTGAACGACACCGCAAGGCGCAAGATCGCCCACAGCGCACAGCAAAACCCATAGTCAAATTTACAGTACCGTTGCCGCTGGAGCCCTTAACTGCCATCCCCCCCAAAAAAGC
>JAFVZN010000064.1 GCA_017508135.1 Lentisphaeria bacterium
ATTTTCTGGAGTATTATCGGCGGATGCAGTGTGAGGCAAGGTCGTGTTTTGCAAGCGAGAAGCGAGGGGAGTGTACGACTGTACTCGACCCGAGCGGCGAGCGACGCAAGGCGCGAGATTGCCCGCAATGCACCGCCGCAGGGAGATTTTTTGGAGTAGAGTCCGCCGCAAAGTTTTACAAAATCTTGAGCATTACCTGAAATTCAGACGCCGCTGTTGTCAAAGGGCGGGATATACTGTTTTGAGGCGGATTCTTTATCCTGTACATAACCGTCTTCGATGTTTGAGGCAAAGAGGTGATCTTCGACCAGCTGGTATTCTTCGTCGGATACGGCGCGGTTGAGTTCCGGATACTTCTCGCTTGAAACGATACCGCACGGCGTATACTGGCGCATCAGACCGAAAAGTATATCTCCCGGGGAAAAGTGCGAACTGACATAATCAATTACCCGGAAACTGTTTTCGATCTGTCCCGGCAGGATGAGGTGGCGGATGATGACACCGCGTTTCAACATCCCGTCGTTGTCAAATTCAAACTTTCCCGTCTGGCGGAACATCTCATCAATGGCTCTGCACGCTTGTTCAAAGTAGTCCGGTGCGGAACTGTATTTGAGGGCAAGCGCATTGTCGGCGTACTTCAGGTCGGGCAGATATATTTGCACTTTGCCTTCAAGTTTTTTCAACTGTCCCACCGATTCATAACCGTTGGAGTTCCAGACGACCGGTACCGGAAGCGGTGTGGACAAACTTTCACAGATTTGGTCCAGATAGTGTGTGGGGGTAACCAGATTGATATTGTGCGCTCCCTGCGCGATCAATTCCTGATATATCTCCTGCAAACGGGAAATGGAAACCGCCTTGCCGCTGCCGCCGGTGCTGATGGAGTAGTTCTGACAGAAGACACACCGCAGGTTGCATCCGGAAAAGAATACCGTTCCGGAACCGCGCTCGCCGCTGATGACCGGTTCTTCCCACAAATGCAAACCGGCGCGGGCAATGCGGAGTTCATCGCTCATGCCGCAATAACCCGGCATCGCAGTGCGGTCAATATGGCATTGCCGCGGACAAAGATCGCATGGTGAACTCATTGCCGTGTGTCCTGATTTTTTATCTGGCGCAGACAGAGCCGCTTATCAGTGTCCAGAGGAATACTGCGGCGATAATGGCAGATACTCCGGCTGCGATCCGGGCAAAGAGCTTTTTTTCTGCTGCCAGACGGAAACTGTCGCGCAGTGAACTTGGCTTGCCGGAACCCCATATCCCGCCGAAACCGAAGATCCATGCGGCAACGGTTATCACCGCCGCCCCCGGGATCTGCCAGTCGTAGGCGTAATGGATGATATCATACGCCAGGATTATCACCGCTCCGGAGAGTGCCCGCGCGGTATAGAAGTCGATATAAAAGTATGAGAGTACCGGAATCGCTATCGCCAGTGCCCACAACAGCACCGGATTCTGCAATATTCCGGGAGCAACGATCTGCGCGTGCGGAACACACGCTGCCAGTGCGGGGAGGGCAACGATCAAACCGATGACCCGGTTGCGGGTGAATTTTTCCAGTTTGGCAATATTTTTTCCCGATGCCGTGAAATACGCGACTGCCAGAAAGGCGAATATACCGCCGCCGCATATCATTTCAAAAATAAAACGGTAAAACTCCATTGTCATGCTCCCGTATTGCTCAGATAAAAACGTTCCGCATTTTCCGTTGTCACACGGCACAACTCTTCCAAACTCATATCCCGTTCGACCGCCAACGCCTGTGCGGCAAGCGGCAGCAGTCCCGGAGTGTTTTCTTTGCCCCGGAACGGTACCGGCGCAAGGTATGGCGAATCGGTTTCCAGCAGCAGCCGTTCAGTCGGAACTTTTTTCAGCATGGCGCGGACATTCTCTGCCCGCTTGAAGGTCACCATACCGGTGACACCGATCATGGCACCCAAGTCGAGAAACGGTTCGATTTTTTCTTCCGGTATTGTGCAGCAGTGGATGACAAAACGTCCTCCGGCACCGGCAAAACCGGTCAGGCGCGCCAGGGCATCGTTACCGGCATCAAAAGAGTCCTCTTTGTCGCGGATATGGAGCATCGCCGGAAGTTTCCACTCCAGTGCCAGTGCCAGAAATTCATCAAAAACCTGCCGCTGTTCCGCAACGGGGGACTCTTCATAGAAGTAGTCCAACCCGATCTCTCCGACCGCGACCAGATTTTTCTTTCCCCGGAAAATGGAAAAATCTTCCCGGTTCTGCAAATATTCCGCCGCCTGATGCGGATGTACGCCGCAGGAAAAAAAAGCATTCTCCCGGCTCCGGGCATACTCCATCGCCCGGAGACTGTCGGAAAAGTCCCCGCCTGCTGCCAGACGGCACACTTCAAACGGCGTATCGGTCAACACCAGTTTCTGCGCCGCCTGAAGCAGATGTTCATTCATGGCACTGTCGAAGCCGGTGAAGCTGTTTTCACTCTCCGGCGGCAGATGGAAGTGGGTATCGAATATCTTCATGTGGACGCTGTTTTCCTTCAGTTGCGGTCAGATACCAGACGCCATGCTCCGGCAATGATAAAGGCTATCGTCGGTGCCAGTCCGGCGATAAGCGGATCGACACTTCCGGATTTGCCCAGCATCAGGAATATCTGCGCCACGATGATGTAGATAACGATCAGTATGATCGCAGAGATTATCGCCAGCATACTGCCGGTACGCTCATTCTTTGCCGCCAGCGGTATACCGAGAAACACCGCCAGAAAACTTGCCCACGGGAAAGCGATGCGGTAGAAAAACACCGTTTCATAGATACAGCGCGCCCGTTGCGGCATATTGGGGTTGCGTTTGAGGATGCTCCAGATGACCGGCGTGGATAGATCATCTTTTTCCTTGATGGCATTCATGATATCCTGCGGGGATTCGGGGATGCTTTTTTCTGTAAACGTGAGATTTTCAAAGGTCACTTCATCGTGCATCGCCGTCGTACCGCTGCTGGCTTTGAACCGGGTCTCGTCGTTGCTGTCGTAACTGAGGAAGCTGCCGCTTTTGAAAATCCAGCATTTCTGCTTCTTGTCGTAAGCTGCGCGTTTGACAAAAAAGTCCATTTTCCGGCCTTCCATCAATTTTTTCAGATGCGGCTGCCGTTTTTGCGGCGGTAATGCCATAAGTTCAGCGAAACGTTTTTCTCCGAGAACCGCTTGCAAAGTCCTGGTCTGTTTCTCATTTTTGGCGGTCCCGCCCAGAAGCTGTTGGAGCAGATGTTCGTCCCAGAAGGTTTTCAGCGTGATGTTTTCATAATCATTACCGCCGGCAAAAAGCTGAAAGAGCCAGCGTCGTTTGCCATCATCACTGCGGTAAGTGAGCAATGAGTGGCTGTAACGGCGTTTATCCGCCGCCTTATCAAAGAGCCGTTCTGCCCGGGAACTGGTTTCCGGAACCAGTTGCTCGTTGAAGTAGATGTTTACGCCGCTGACCAGCAAGCCGACAAAGAGTATCGCCCAGCCGCAGCGGAACAGAGACAACCCGCTGGCGCGCATCGCCGTGACTTCGAGATTCTTGCCGAATGTCGCCATCGTCCACATACAGCCGAGCAGCATGGAGATCGGCAGGATGAACCGGATATTTCCCGGTGTTTTGTAGATCAGATAGGTCACGATATCGCGCCAGCTTGCCTTGGCATCAAAGAAGTCGGATATATCCCGATAGATGTCACTCAGCACGAAAAGTATGACAAAGACCAGCAGCAGTATGCTGTATTTTATTATGAATTCACGGAAGATATAACCGTCCAGTTTCCACAACGGAAACCAGCGGCGGCGGATTCGTTTTTCGGCTGAGGCAGGGGTTTTCATCGGTTTATATCACTGTTCTTCAAATTTTCCAATATTATCCCGTCCCCGCATGATCGCCCAGATGAAGAGCAGCACCGATACGAAGCCCGCGACCATATAGGCATCGAACAAGTCGAGTCCGAAGCCGAGCGGACCGCCGTGCGCCGGCGATATCCACAAAATATAACTGGTGACGACGAAGGTGATGAACATTCCCGGAAGCGCGGTGACGATGACCGGTTTTTCTTTGGAGGCAAGATAGATCGTTCCGCACAGGAAAGTGAAAACCGCTATCACCTGATTGCTCCAGACAAAATAGATCCACAACATCTGGAAACTTTTGTTGTCAACACTGCTCCACACCAGCAAGCCGGATACGACCGCTATCAACGGGAAGACTACCAACAGACGTTTGGCGACCGGTTTCTGGTCGATATTGAACATCTCCGCCAAACTGAGGCGCAGACTGCGCATCGCGGTATCGCCGCTGGTGACGGCAAGCACGATCACGCTGAGGACTACGACCAGCGACAAGCCGCTACCGAGAAATTCACCGGTGATACGGTGCAGAACCGCTGTCGCATTTTTGCCCATGAACTCAGGAGCCTTATTGTAGACTGCCAGTGCGCCTGCCGCCCAGACCATGGCGATGAAACCTTCCAGCACCATCATGCCGAAAAAGACCCCCTTCGCCTGTCGTTCACTGGATATCGTCCGGGCAACGATCGGAGCCTGTGTGGCATGAAATCCGGACAATATACCGCACGCGATCGTCACGAAAAGCATCGGGATGATGGGGGCGGTGAATTTTCCTGCGGCAAATTCCGGACTTTCGGCGAGGATGGCGGGAGTGTGGAGCGCGCGCCAGATCAAACTGCCGAAAAGAGCGAGCGTACCCAGCAGCAGCAATCCGCCGAAGATCGGATAAATCTTACCGATGATCTTATCCACCGGAAAGAGGGTCGCGGCAATGTAGTAGATAAAAATGGCGATGATGCTCGCCAGCAGCGCGTATTTGAAATGCAGTAAACCGGCAAGCAGCTGTGCCGGTGTGGTAATGAATACCGCCACGACCAGAAGCAGTGCGATGCAGAGGAAGAGCGCGAAAAAGAGATGAAGTTTTTTTCCGGCGGTAAGTTTAACCAATCCGGTAAGGTTTGCTCCTTTGTTTCTCAGTGACATCATTCCGGCAGTGAAATCATGCACCGCACCGGCAAGAATACAGCCGATGGGGATGAGCAAAAAGACGATGTCGCCGAACTTTATGCCGATGATGACTCCGATCACGGGACCGACACCGGCGATATTGAGCAGCTGGATAAGTTTGTTTTTCCAATCCGGCAACACCAGATAATCCAGATCGTCGCGGTATTTCGTTGCCGGAACTTCCCGGTCATCCGGCGCGAAGATCTTCTCGATCACCTTACCATAAATAAAATATCCGGTAAGCAGTATCAACAATCCGACAACAAAGAGTTTCATTTTATTCTTCCTCCCCTGAAGTGTTTTTTTCTCTTTTTATAATATATCATAAGAACCGGATTCCTGCAAGATATTTTGTCAACAATCTTCCGATTCCGGCATATTATCCAGAAGTTCAAAAATCAATCCCGGCGGAAAACCGCGCCCGGCAAGGAAACGGAACGCTTTTTCCCGCTTCTTCCGGGGATCGCTTTCCCGGGAGAGCAGCCGCCACTTGTAATCCAATGCGCGCATTGCCGCCTCCCGTTCCTGCTGACCGCTGTCCTCTTCCGGAAGGGTGCCGTCGTCGTTCAGTTCCGCTTTCAATCCCCGCCGCTGCAGCTTCTGCCGGATGACCCGGCTGCCAGTGTTGCGTGAGCGGAGCAAACTGGTGTAATCCTCTGCCAGCATCGAATCATCGACAAAGCGGCGGCGGCAGCATTCGCTTACGGCATCTTCCACCTCCCCGGCGGGAAAACCGGCACGGAACAGCTTTTCCGTAAGCTCCTTCCGGGACAGTGCGCGATTGCTGAGCAGTTTCAGAGCTTTTTCCAATGCGGACAGTGGCACTTTCGGCATATTTTATCAAAGCCCGAGCAGTTTGCGGACGAGCTCCTCTTTGCGCAGTAAGCCGAGTTTGCCGCCGGGAGCGAGCTGCTCACTGAACGCAGTCACTTCATCCGCTTCAAAATCCGGACCGCATATCGCCAGCGGAACCGGTGTCGTCGTATGCTGGCGCAGTTTTATCGGAACCGGGTGGTCCGGCAGTACGGCAAAGTTGACATTTTTATCCCGCAGAGCGTTGAGGACAGGAACGACGATTTTGGCATCGAAGTCGGTGATCGCCTGCAATTTTTTATCCAGATCGCCGAGGTGGGAACATTCGTCTATCGCTTCGACGTGGATATAGACCAGATCGTGTTCTTCGACAGCTTTCAGTGCGGCATCGACTTTGCCCTGATAGTTGGTGTCGAGAAATCCGGTGGCTCCGGGAACATCAATGACCTCCATTTTACTGCATTTGCCCAGCCCTTTGATGACATCGACCGCGCTGATAACGGCGCCGGTGCGCCCCTGATAGCGTTCGGAGAAGCTCAAAAGATTCGGGGCGTGTCCGGGACTCCAGGGCCAAATGCGGTTCGCCGGAGCCTGACGATCCTGATTCAGCGGGTGCTGCGCGAGAAAGTCCGCAGTGCGCTCTTCCAGATCGCGCAGGAACTCCACCGTGTAGCGGGCTTGTACCGAATCATCGGCAGGCGAAAGACGCAGTTCCGCAAGCGGCAGATCCTGAGACGAATCCGGTTTGAAGTAATCGACCTTGTCGGAGAACATTTTTCCGTGAAGCACCAGCAGATTGCGGTAACTTACGCCGCTGTGGAACGTGAGCTGCGGAGAATCGAACTCCTCTTTCAACGCCGCAATAAGTTCAGCCGCATCGCTGTTTTCAATGTGTCCGGCTGAAAAATCCCGCAACACCCCATCTTCTGAAACATAAACCAGATTGCACCGCCACGCCACATCATCCGGTCCCAGTTCAATACCCTGACTGACCGCTTCGATGGGGCCGCGTCCGGGGTAGTTGTACTCCGGCTGAAAACCGAGTACGGACATGTTTGCCACATCCGATGATGTCGGCAGATCCGGGGGAAGCGTAAGGAAAGAACCGTTGATGCCGCGCGCGGCGATCTCATCCATTCCCGGGGTGTGAGCGAACTCCAGCGGGGTTTTGCCGCCGAGCGATTCCTGCGGATCATCTGCCATGCCGTCGGCAAGGAAGATAACAGCTTTTTTCTTCATATTCATAATGTGTTGCTTTTAAAAATATTTATAATGGTTGAACGATCAAGATTTCTGATTTCCAATACCTTGTCCCGGGAACACTCGCCGAAGGCAAGGGCGATGTCACTGCGGGAACAGTTGAGGAGTTTCGCCATGAATTTCAACAGCGCGGCATTGGCTTTGCCGTCGACCGGCGGAGTTTGCAGATCGACTTTGACTGCATCTCCGAAAACACCGGCAATGGCGTTGCGTTTGGCACCGGGGTGGACGTGGAGTTTTACGCGCACCGCCCCGGACTTTTCCATTACGCACGGCTCAAACATTGCCGGATGTTCCGTTATTTCCGTCAACAGGAGTTTCCGGAGTGAGCTCTGTTTCTGCCGGAACGTCGACGGGGGAGGGCACTTCTTCTTCTGCCTCTGCGGCATCAGTTTCTTCTGCGGCGTTCAACCCCAGAAGCTCATTGATTTCGGCAATGGAGAGTGTCTCTTTTTCCAACAGTGTTTCCGCAAGTTTCTTCAATTGGTCGATATGCTCGCTGAGGATGGCGCGCGCCTCATTGGTGGCGTTGTTGACCAGTTCCCGCACTTCCAGATCGATCTCACGCTCGGTTTCGTTGGAAATACCTTCCGGCGGCGGACCGTCGATACGCAGATGGGGATGATTGGTGAAATCACCCAGCTTGACATTGCCGAGCTTTTCGCTCATACCGAACATGCAGACCATGCGGCGGGCGACCGCAGTCATGTGCTGGATGTCAGCCGATGCTCCGGTTGAAATATCTTTGAATATCAACTCTTCGGCGACACGTCCGCCGATGCTCATTGCCATATCGGCAAGCAGTTCGTTGCGGGTACGCAAATAGGTGTCCTCTTTGGGCATCATAAAGGTGGCACCGAGAGCCGCCTGTCCCCGGGGAACGATGGTGACTTTATGCACCGGAACGCAGAATTCATTGTGCAGGGCAACGAGCGTATGACCGGCTTCGTGGTAGGCGGTGACGCGGCGTTCCCGGTCGCTGATCTTGCGGCTGCGGCGTTCGGTTCCGTAACTGACCTTGTCGCGCGCCTCTTCCAGATCGCTCTGGGAAACTTCCTCATGTCCTCTTCTGGCGGCGAGAAGTGCTGCTTCGTTGCACAAGTTCGCAAGTTCCGCACCGCTGAATCCGGGCGTGGTGCGGGCGATAACATCGAGGTCGATGTTTTCTGCTGTCTTGATCTTCCTGACGTGAACATCCAATATCTGACGGCGGCCGCGGATATCGGGCAGGTCCATCACGACCTGACGGTCAAAACGACCGGGGCGCAGCAGTGCCGGGTCGAGCACATCCGGGCGGTTGGTCGCCGCCAGAACGATAACGCCGTTACTGCTTTCCAAACCGTCCATCTCCACCAGCATGGCGTTGAGGGTCTGTTCGCGTTCATCGTGTCCGCCGCCCCAACCGGAGAAGCGTGATCTGCCGACGGCATCGATTTCGTCGATAAAGATCAAACAGGGAACATTTTTCCGCGCCTGTTCAAACATATCACGGACACGGCTGGCACCGACACCGACAAACATCTCCACGAAGTCGGAACCGCTGATGGAGAAAAAGGGGACACCGGCTTCGCAGGCGACCGCTTTCGCCATCAATGTTTTTCCGGTACCCGGATCGCCGACGAGCAGACATCCTTTGGGAATTTTGCCTCCGACAAGCTGGAAACGCAGCGGATCGCGCAGATATTCTACGATTTCCGCGATCTCTTCTTTGGCTTCTTCGGCACCGGCAACATCGTCAAAGTGGACATTGAGTTCATTCGGCGGGATCATCCGCGCCTTGCTCTTGCCGAAATCCATTGCGCCGCGGCCGTTCATCCGCATCTGGCGCATGGAGATGAAATATATGACCGCGATTATCAATATCACCGGAAGCAGACTTGCCAGCAGGAAGTTCCAGAACCCGGAGTTGTCAGTCTTGATCTCCATGTCGCACAGCGCGGCGATCTTTTCCGAAAGCAGATCGTTCATCAGCACCCTTGTGGAGTATGTTTCCGGCTGAACCTGATTGCCGGTGACTTTGAGTTCACCTTCGATGATGAAAATATTATCACCTTCAGCAGTGAGTTTGGCAGTTGCGAGTTTTTCACTGACAAGGAGTTTTTCAAAAGCGGACTGGTGAAGTTCGCGGTTGCTGCTGTCCTTGTGGTCTTTGAAAAAGAGCAATGCGGCAAGGATGGCAAAAATCACTATCCAGATAATTATATATGTATTGCTGCGCGGCGGCTCTTTGCGTTTGCCCTGCGGCGGCGGCATTTCCTGTTTGTTGGGTTTGTCCTGCTTCATAATTATGTTCGGGTAACCTTAATTTTTTGTTTTGTTAACTATTCCCCGGGCGACAAATCCTCCCCGATGCAGGGGAACTCTTGTCACCGGAACCGGAATGGCGTCAACGCCGGAAGGAGGCGATCAGTGTGTCGCCAGAGTGATGATGACGATCGCCGCCAATCCGAGAAGCACTGCTCCGCCAAGGATAAAGGTCAGAAGGATGCCCTTCTGGATGCGCGCCTTGTTCCGTGCTTCCTTGACATTGCGGGGGTTGAAGTTGGTCAGTGTCTGCGGCGCGGTGGTCTTCTCTTCCAGCGAACTGATGTCGATGGTGTGGGTCAAGTGTGAAAAATCATCGGCCTCATTGCTGTCGGCAGTGTCGCCGTCAAAGAGGACTTCGACGTTACCGAAGGTTATCAGGTCGGAATTTTTAAGGACATGCTCCGTGATGGGAGTGTTGTTCACCCGCGTACCGTTGGTACTGTCGTTGTCGCGGAGGAGGAAAGTGACCTCGCCATTTTCATTTTCAGTGCGGATGATATCTGCATGGTGACCGCTCACGCTGCCGTCCTTGAGGACGATATCCATACCGTCTTTACGTCCGACCGAGATGCTCTCTTTCTCCAAGTTGAAAGTCTGCCCGCGGAGTTTCTCAAAAAGAACGGTTAATTTCGGAGTCTTTGCCATAATCAAACCTGTATATTTATGTTTTTATTGAACTTATATTTACATCAGGAGAATATAACACAACATCGTCTCTTTTGCAAGGTTGAAAACAGGAAAAATACAGGATTTTGTTATACTTTTTTTTCCCGGAGTGCAAATTTTTGTATCAAGTGGCATATCGTCCTTGACAAAAGCGGATTTCTGTGGTAATTTACACAAATGTTATTTTTTTTTGCGTATGACTGCTTAAGGAGGTGCTTATTATGCCGGTGGAACATTTGGCGATCATTATGGATGGAAACGGACGCTGGGCGACCGAACGCGGACTCAGCCGCAGTGACGGTCACCGTGCCGGAGCAAAGCAGATCGCTCATGTGGTGGAAGCTGCCCGCGAGTTCGGTATCAAATACATGACCGTGTACGCTTTCAGCACCGAAAACTGGAAACGGCCGCAGGATGAGGTGCGGGTTTTGATGGAGCTTATCGGGGAGTTTTCCACCAATTTGCTCCCGGATATGATGAAGAACAACGTCCGGCTGCGTACCATCGGCAGAACTTCAGACTTGCCGCTGCTGGCGCGTACTGCACTGCTCAAGGCGATCGACATGACGGCAGAGAATGATGGCTTTACTCTCACCATCGCGTTGAGTTACGGCGGACGTGCCGAGATGATCGATGCGATGAATAAAATGCTTTCTGAACGGAAAAGTGATGCTCCTTTGACGGAGGCGGAGTTCCGCAATTACCTTTATGCGCCGGATCTTCCGGATCCGGATCTTATGATCCGTACCGGCGGCGAGATGCGGATAAGCAACTTTCTGCTCTGGCAGTTGTCTTACTCCGAACTCTACGTGACTCCGGTTTTCTGGCCGGATTTCGGCAGGGAGGATTTGAAAGCGGCTCTGGAAAGTTTTTCCGCCCGTGACCGCCGCTTTGGCGGATTGCCGGACAAAAAGTGACCGTGCATGAATGCGGAACAGATCGCCGCAGTTATTGCCGGAGAGCTTGGAAAAACGCTTTGACTCCGGCGTGCGGTTTGGCTCCGAAGAGGTGGCGGTAGGAGAAACAGCACATCCCGGAAACTTCCGGATGCATCCGGTTGAAGTATAACTGGTTGACAAGCTCGTATCTTCCCCAGCCCGCAGCTCCGAGCCGGTACGGTGCCATGCCGATGTAAAGTTTCACCCCGGTGTTGCGGACGGTACTGCTCCACCATGATGTAAGTGCGGCGTAGGCGGCTGTCTCGTGGGCGAAGTTCCAGTATATTTGCGGCACGATGTAATCGACATAACGCTTTTGCACCCATTTTTTCGTGTCGGCGTACAAGTTGAAGTAGGTTTGTTTCCCGCCGGTGGCGGAGCCGCCGCGGATATCTTTGGCATTTCCCCAGATGCCGAAAGGACTTACTCCGAAGCGCACTTTCCGGATGCGGCGGAGATTTACCCGGTCGATGGTGAGTTTGACGTTGTAAATCAAAGTTTCAGTATTCATTCTCCGCCAGTCGGCTTTTTTCAGCCGGTACGGATTGTTGGCGGCAAAAGTGTGGTTGTCGATGGAACCTATTTCTTCGTAAGGGTAAAAATAGTCATCAAAGTGGATGCCGTCGATATCGTAACGTCTGGCGACCTCTTCTACGATCCGGCAGATGTGGACAACGACCTCTTTTCTGCCGGGGTCGAAAAAGAGGGAACGGGTTTTGCCGTTGTGGAAATCCAGCACCAGATGAGGGTTGCGCCGGGCAAAGTTTTTGGGATGAAGTTTGTTCAAATAGGCTCTTTTGCTCTCTTTGATTCCGTTTATCACCCGGTAGGGGTTGAACCAGGCGTGGAACTCCAACCTTCTGGCGTGTGCCTCCCGGACCATGAATTGCAGCATATCGAAGTTCAAACCCCGTCCTTCCACCCCGGTGAGCCAGGATGAATACGGTACCAGATTGGACGGATAAAAGGCATCCGCATTGGGGCGCACCTGAAAAATCACCGCATTGAACCCGGCGGCGGCGATCCGGTTGACCATGGCGATGTAGCGGGAACGGAATTCGGCGGCACTCCGGACTTTTGGAAAGTCGAGGTTTTCCACCGTGCAGATCCATACCCCCCGGAACTCTCCGTTCCGCGCCCGTGTCGGAACTACGTTCACTGTCCGGGAATCAAACTTCCCGCCCCGGCGGATCGGACGGTTGCTGCTGTCGCGCAGAACGGCTCCGGATGCCGACGGCGCGAGTATGAGGCCTCCCAGGGTCATGGCACAGAAAACAGTTTTTTTCCAGTGGGACAGTAAAATCATTCTTCTTTCCAATCCGGTTCCGGTTTTCTTTTGGGAAAACGGCGTTTGGGCGGACGTTTTTTAGCCGGCGGCCGGGAGTTCTGCGACCGGGAACGATCCTGTCCGCGCGGCCAGGCTTTTTCCATATTTCCGGCATCCGGCAAATTGGCGTGACGGATCATCATCAACTCCCGGGCATGGGCGTAGGCGTGCTGCTGGATGATCTCTCCCCGGCGGGGATTGTCAGTATTTTCCAGATGCGGCTGCAGAGACAATATCCGGCAAGCGGCTTCGCGCATCCGGACCATGAGATTTTGCGGTTTGAAAATATTATCGACCGTATCGGCGATGATCGCACCGCATCCGGGCGTGCGCGGATTCCACAGTTCCCCCGGAGCGTTGCCGAAAGCCCGCTCCACAAAAGGCAGTGCCGCCGCCGCGATGGCGAGAGAAACACTGTCCCGGTACAATCCGGCATCGACCCGGCAGTTGCGTTCGTAAAGCAGATCCGACAACCGTGTTTGCAGCGGAGAACCCCACACGGCAGAGAGTTCCGGCAGAAAATACGGCAGCAGACCGTAGTCATGGAATACTTCAAAGTGGCGGTCACAGAAACTTGATTTCAAAATCTTTTCCAACTCCAGCGTCAAGCGGGAAGGGGAGACCAGTTTCAGCAGCGGCAGACAGTCGAACAGCGCGTTTTCAGTCGGATTGTCCAGCGTAAAATCGAATTGTGCCACCATCTTCAACGCCCGGAGCATCCGGACCGGGTCCTCTTCAAAACGGAGTTTCGGTTCCCCGATGGCACGGACGATCTGATTGGATATATCGTCCAGCCCCATTCCGGTAAGGTCGAGTACCTCCTCGCGGGAAGGGTCGTAAAAAAGGGCGTTCATGGTGAAATCCCGCCGCCAGGCATCCTCTTCGGCATTGCCGTAATCATTGTCCGAAAGGATGAGGTGTTCTGCTGAATCGCCGTGGCGATGATCGTTGCCGTTGTCACGGGGAGCTTGCCGGAAGGTGGATATTTCGTAAATATCACCGTCGGCATAGAGATGCACCAAGCGGAAACGCTTGCCGATGATACGCGCTTTTCTTCTGCCGAAAACCGCCCGGATCTCCTCCGGAGTTGCGGCGGTGGAAATGTCAAAATCCTTGGGAGTACGGTTCAACAGCAGATCCCGGACGGCACCGCCGACAACGTAGGTTTCAAAGTTGGCATCCTGAAGTGTTTTTACGATCGAACACGCGGTACTGCTTATCGCGAGAGGTTGTTTCATCGGTGTCCCCCCATGTCCCGCCGGATGATGGTGTCGACACACTCCAGTTCCGGATCAAGGAACGGATAGTCGGCGTTGTAATGCAGGCCGCGGCTCTCTTTGCGCTTGAGCGAACTGTCGATCACCAGTTCCGCGACCGTGGCGATGTTGCGGAGTTCCACCAGATCGGCGGTGACGGTGAAGTCCCAGTAATATTTTTCGATCTCTTTGCGGATAAGTTTGATCCGGTTTTTGGCGCGTTCCAGACGTTTGTTCGTCCGGTAGATGCCGACGTAATCCCACATGAAACGGCGGATCTCATCCCAGTTGTGGGCGATAAGAACCAGTTCATCGGAATCAGTGGCGTTGCCGGTAGTCCAGTTGAGTGCGGCTTTTTCATCCGGAAGAGTGGAGCTGTAATGGTTCATCTTGCTTTCAATGTCCTGCGCGGCAAAGCGGGGAACGACCATCGCTTCGAGCAAGCTGTTGGAAGCCAGACGGTTGGCTCCGTGAAGTCCGGTGCAGCCGCATTCACCGACCGCATAAAGTCCGGCAATAGAGGTGTTTCCGGAAACATCGGTCTTTATCCCGCCGCAGACGAAGTGGGCGGCCGGAACAACCGGAATGAGATCGTGCGCCATATTGACTCCCGCCTCCAGGCATTTGGCAAAAATATTGGGGAAACGGCGGCGGAGAGTCTCTTCGCTGTGATGGCGGATATCCAGAAAAACACACTCTTCCCCGGTACGTTTCATTTCAGAGTCGATCGCGCGGGCGACAACATCGCGGGGGGCAAGGCTCTTCATGGGATGGTATTTCTGCATGAACTCCACCGGTTCAGCTCCCGGACGGGGACGGCACTTGAGAACAGCACCTTCGCCGCGCAGAGCTTCACTGATGAGGAAGGAGCGGATGGTCGGATGGTAAAGTACCGTAGGATGGAACTGGATGAACTCCATGTTGGCGATCTCAGCTCCGGCACGGTAGCCCATGGCAACTCCGGAACCGCAGGCGATGTCCGGGTTGCTGGTATAGAGATAAACTTTTCCGGCACCGCCGCAGGCGACTACGGTGGTGGCGGCGAGAGCGGTGAATATTTCCCCGGTATCGGAGTTGAGGATGTAGGCTCCGAAGCAGCGGTTTTTACCGGGGAGAGCGAGACGGGCACTGACGACAAGGTCGATGGCGATATGGTTTTCAAAGATGGTGATGTTGGGGCAGTTTTTTACCGTCTGGACCATGACCCGTTCCAGTTCCGCGCCGGTGATGTCTCCGGAGTGCAGAACGCGGCGTTTGTGGTGACCGCCCTCTCTGCCGAGGTCGAAGTCATTCGGATTATCGGGGTGACCGAGTTCGCCGCGGGTGGTGAATTTGGCACCGAGAGAGATGATCTCTCTGATGGCATCGGGGCCGGCTTCGACGATGGTGCGCACAGAGGCTTCGTCACACATTCCGGCACCGGCGATGAGGGTATCTTTGACGTGTTCATCAAAGGTGTCCTGAGAATCCATAACGCAGGCGACGCCGCCCTGAGCGCAGCGGCTGTTGCATTCGTCGATGGCGCGCTTGGTAAAAACGGCAATGCGCCGTCCGCTTTTGGAGAGGTGCCAGGCACAGGTCAAACCTGCCAGTCCGCTGCCGATGACGATATGATCAAAATGTTTTATCTCACTGAGTTTCATATTCAGGAAATCTCCATGATTTTTTTTCAGAAACAACAAACTTTTGGATAATATACATCTAATGCATCAGAAAAACCAGAAAAAAAATGCTTTTTTTTATAAATCTTGCGTTTTTCTTTAAAATTTTTCCGGAGAGCGTTCAATAAACGGGTAAATTGAAAAACAGTAAACGAACGTTTGTAAGGAAGTCTTGATTTTTTACACAGATATCCTATAATTCTTCAAAAACAGTGTTTTTTGTCACTGTTTACGCATGGAAATTTCTGATTTTCAAAAAGTGATTTTGTCAGATTTTGTAAAGATCGCACAATGCCATGATCGCGACCGGCGGATGCGGTGTGCGGCGAGGCGGCTCTCCCGCCGCCGAAGATTTGATTTTTATGGGATAGCTGTGATTTTTTTGCAAAAAAAGCAGAAATGCGCTTGACAAAATTAAAAGAAGTGATATATTAGGAAACATTACGATGCTCCGGCATAGCTCAGCGGTAGAGTAGGTGGCTGTTAACCACTTGGTCCTTGGTTCGAATCCAAGTGCCGGAGCCATTTTTATTGCGAGCAATAAAAATGGTGACAAACGCAGGAATCGCGGGATTATGAAAATAATCCCGTTTTTTTTGTGTCAACAAAAAAGAACCAGTTCCCCAACGGGGTGGTTCGACATCGCGCAGCGATGTGCGTGAGCGCAGCGAAGGCAATCCA
>JAFVZN010000065.1 GCA_017508135.1 Lentisphaeria bacterium
AAGAGATTAAAAAATCAGCGTTGATGAGATTAAAGCGGTAGTTTGAGCGTGGCTATTGAATAAATAACCACCGAAAACGCCCCGCTTTAAGATCGCAGCGATGAATTTTAAGAATTTTTGAGGACTTTTGAAATTGGCTCTATTGTATCATTTTTTTGTAAAATATCTGACCTGCGGTGACACATTGCGGGCAATCCATTGGCAAATCTGCACCCTCTTTCCTGTCAGCTGCCGGTAAAAGTATGCTCCGCACTCCCGGAGTACTTTCAGGTTCCACCCTATCCTGTTCCAGGCAGTTCACTTGCGTGATTTTCTGCTCTATGCAGAATTTTGCCATTGCCTTCTTCCAGAATCCACCTCACGATGGACACCTTTGGCTTTCGCTGACAAATCCTGCTGACAAGTCTGTATCGGACTTTCACCGGCAAGTCAATGCACATGCCGCGCATACCGAAAAAAAATCCCCGGACGGAATTTTTCCGTCCGGGGATTTGCAACACAACGAAATATTATTTTTCGTGATATTTGGTGTGCAGCAGGTGATGGGCTTTCTCACTGCCGGGAGCGCCAAGATACTCTGCGTAGAGTTTCTTGATGTCTTCGTTTTCGTGAGAGAGACGCAGAGTCTTGCTTTCATCCTCTGTGTAAAGACCCT
Source organism: Lentisphaeria bacterium (assembly GCA_017508135.1). Lineage (GTDB taxonomy): Bacteria > Verrucomicrobiota > Lentisphaeria > Victivallales > Victivallaceae > UBA1784. The sequence continues at coordinate 656 of JAFVZN010000065.1, forward strand.
TCATGCGCTTTTCAAGCAGCGCGGTATCACCGTGCAGGAAGGGCTGTCCGCCGCCGTTGATACAGCCGCCGGGGCAAGCCATGATCTCGATCGCCTGGAAGCGGTTGGGATCCTGACGGACCATATCCAGAACTTTACGGGCATTACCCAGTCCGGAGCAGACCGCAACGCTGATGGTGGTTCCGGGAGCGATCTCAACTTTCGCCTCTTTGATGCCATCCAGACCGCGAACCGCGCGGAAGTTGATCGCATCGCCGGCAAGGTTCTTGCCGTTGAGCATGAAGTAGACTGAACGGCACGCAGCTTCAAGCACACCGCCGGTAACACCGAAGATATCAGCAGCACCGCTGGATTCACCCAACGGACTGTCAAATTTATCATCTTCCATGTTCGCCAGATTGACACCGGCTTCGCGGAACATTTTGCAAAGTTCGCGGGTGGTGACAACATAGTCAACGTCACGGACTCCGTTGGGAGCAAACTCAGGACGCGCGGCTTCGTATTTCTTCGCCTGACAGGGCATAATGGAAACAACGATCAGATCTTCGGGTTTCACACCGATCTTCTCGGCATAGTAGCTCTTGGCGATCGCACCGAACATCTGCTGCGGAGATTTGCAGCTTGACGGAATGTGCAGAAGGTCAGGATAGTTATGCTCAATGAAGTTGATCCAGCCGGGGCAGCAGCTGGTCAGGATCGGCAGATTCTTGCCGGATTTGACGCGCTCAACGATCTCGGTACCCTCTTCCATAATAGTCAGGTCAGCAGAGAAGTTGGTGTCGAAAACTTTGTCAAATCCCAGCGCACGCAGACCGGCAACCAGTTTACCGGTGACAGGAGCGCCGGCATCAAATCCGAACTCCTGACCGACGGCAACACGCACCGCAGGTGCAGTCTGAACGATAACGGTCTTGGCAGGATTGTTGATCGCAGCCCAAACTTTTTTCACATAGCTGATACCGGTGATCGCACCGACGGGGCAGACGTTGACGCACTGTCCGCAGAAAGTACAGTTGGTATCGGCAAGCGGAATCATGCTCGCAGTACCGACCTTGGCGGAAAATCCGCGGCCGTTACCGATCAGCGCGCCGACGGTCTGAACATTGTTACAGACAGTTTCGCAGCGGCGGCACATGATACATTTGGAAAGGTCGCGCATGATCGCTTCGCTGGAATCATCCACGGGGAAGCGGTTTTTCGCACCGTTGAACGCAATTTCCTGGATACCGAATTCGGCAGCCAGCATACGCAGTTCGCAATCCTGGCTCTTCGCACAGGTAAGACACTGCTGCGGGTGGTCGCTGAGCATCAGCTCAAGCACAGTGCGGCGGGCATTCAACGCACGCTGACTGTTGGTGTGGACGACCATGCCTTCCATAACCGGAGTGGCACACGCCGGAGCAAGGTTGCGGCGGCGTTCGACTTCCACCACGCAAATACGGCAGCTGGCAGGTTTGTTGGAAACACCGCAGCCGAGTTTGTCGCAGTAGCAGAGGGTCGGGATATTGATATTCAGTTGACGGGCAGCATCCAGAATGGTCGAACCGGCCGGAACTGTGACCTGCTTGCCGTTGATAGTAAGATTGACACTGTTCATTGTTGCACTCATCCTTTGACAATCGCTTTTTTCGGACAGCCGTCAATACAGGCACCGCATTTGATACATTTGGCAGTGTCGATGACATGAAGCTGTTTGATCTCACCTATGATCGCGTCCACCGGACAGTTGCGTTTACACTTGGTACAACCGATACAATCTTCGGTGATAGTCAGAGTGTAAAGTTTCGGGCAGGTGCCGGCAGGACATTTCTTATCAACAACGTGCGCCATATATTCGTCGCGGAAATAGCGCAGGGTACTCAGAATCGGGTTCGGAGCAGTCTGTCCCAGTCCGCAAAGCGCAGTGTCGGTGATGGTTTTTGCCAGAGATTCAAGCTCGTCAAGCATTTCAACGGTTCCGTTGCCGTCACAAATCTTTTCAAGCATTTCCAGCATACGGCGGGTACCGATACGGCACGGGGTGCATTTTCCGCAGGATTCATCCTTGGTGAAGTCAAGGTAGAACTTCGCCATCGCGGGCATACAGTCTTTGTCAGACAGCACGATCATACCGCCGGAACCCATCATTGAACCGATCTTGGAAAGGTTGCCGTAATCGATCGGGGTATCGAGGTTCTCTTTGGTGATACAGCCGCCGGAAGGTCCGCCGGTCTGCACCGCTTTGAACTCACGGCCGCCGGAAATTCCGCCGCCGATTTCGTAGATGATCTCACGCAGAGTGGTTCCCATCGGAACTTCCACCAGACCGACGTTGTTGATCTGACCGGCAAGCGCGAACACTTTGGTACCGCTGTTACCGCTGATGGTGCGTTTGAAGTTGCCGTTTTCATCAAATTCAGGCTGCCAGTTACCGATTTTGGCGTACCATGCGGCACCTTTGTTGATGATGACCGGAATTGAAGCATAGGTTTCAACGTTGTTCACGTTGGTGCTGCATCCCCAGTAACCGCCGCCGATGTTGGCAGGGAAAGGCGGCTTGGTGGTCGGCTCGCCGCGGAGACCTTCCATGGAGTGGATCAACGCAGTTTCCTCACCGCAGACGAACGCTCCGGCTCCGAGTTTGATCTCAATATCAAAGCTGAAGTCCGTTCCCATAATGTTGTCGCCGAGCAGACCGGTTTCACGCGCCTGATCGATAGCGAAACGCAGACGGTTGACAGCCAGCGGATACTCCGCACGGATGTAAACCAGACCCTTCTGGGCGCCGATGGCATAAGCACCGATAGCCATAGCTTCGATGATGCTGTGCGGGTCGCCTTCCATAATGGAGCGGTCCATGAATGCTCCGGGGTCACCTTCGTCAGCGTTACAGACGATATATTTTTCGTCAGCCTTGACACCGGCAGCGATCTTCCATTTCATACCGGTCGGGAAGCCGGCACCGCCGCGTCCGCAAATACCTGAGTTGAGAACTTCCTGAACAACATCATCGGTGCTCATATTGAAAAGACATTTGGAAAGAGCCTGATAGCCGTCATTGGCAATG